>NZ_JBYCLA010000194.1:0-3451 GCF_057473665.1 Mycobacterium sp. TH-M25 | reverse complement strand
CCCAGCCCCTCGCTGTTTCCGAGCAGGTTCGCCGTCGGCACGTGCATATCGGAGAAGAACAACTCGCGGGTGTCCTGACCGTGCTGGCCGATCTTGTCCAAAACTCGCCCGCGCTCGAAGCCGCCCAGATTGTCCTTTGTTTCGGCCACGATCAAAGAAATTCCCGCCGATCCTGCTGCGGGATCGGTCTTGGCGACAATGATCAGCAGATCGCAATGGGTTCCGTTGGAGATGAACGTCTTTGATCCGTTGACGACATAGTGTGAGCCGTCGCGAACCGCGGTGGTGCGTATGTTCTGCAGGTCAGAACCGGCACCCGGCTCGGTCATCGCGATGGCAAGGACCGCATCCCCGCTGATGATCCTGGGTAGCCAACACTGCTTTTGTTCCTCGGTTCCGTAAGTGTTGATGTAGTGCGCGCCGATCGGAGAATGCACGGCCCAGCCGGATGCGGTGTCGTTCGCCAACGCCTGTTCTTCGGCGACAACGGCCGAAAAGCCAAAGTCACCATCGGCGCCACCAAACCGCTCAGGCAGGTCCAGCCCGAGCAGCCCCGCATCGCCCAGCTTGTTCCAATACTCGCGGTCGACCTGGTGTTGGCGGGCCCACCGTTCCTGGTTCGGAGTGGCTTCCTTGAGCATGAACTCTGCCGCGTGTTTGCGCAGTTCGCGATGCTGGTCTGTCTCCCAGCTCGCTCGGTACGCGGGAAAAAGCTCGGACAATGCTGCCCCCTGGCTTATCGACCGAATGCCGGCTCAGGCTCGCATAGTTTCCCCACCCCGCGGGCCTAGTCCGGCAGCTACGTGATGGAAAGCATAGACGGGCTCAAGACAGGTGCGTGGCGTTGACAGCAGACACGAGCTGTATTTGGGTGAGCACCAGACTGTGCTACGGCGTCACGACAAGGAACGGAGTTCTGATGACGACTCCTTTGCACCGGGTAGCCCACCTGGACTTAGTGGCTCGGCTTAAGTCCTCCTACCCGGAACTTCCCGACGCACCCACACCCGATCTCATCGACCACGACCGATTCAGCGCCTACGTCAAGACTCCCCACGACGTCGGCGGCGAACCGGATGCTCCCCTCGAATTCGAGAACAAGCAGTACGAGACCTGGGAAGAAAACACCTACGTCATGTGCGAGGTTCTCGGCTGGCGCGGAATATGGTTGTCCGAGGAACGCCGCCGGATCGGCAACGTCGACCTCGGCCGCACGATCTATCTCGGACTTCCCTACTACGGACGCTGGCTGCTGGCGGTGGCACGCATCCTTGTCGAGAAGCACCACATTGGCCTGAGCGAATTGGCGGAGCGCATGGCGGAGGTCAACGCCCGCTATGCGGGCGGACTGCAGGGAAAGCCCTTGATAGCTACGCCCAAATTCGAGGGCGACCCGTCGAAGGTGAAACGCAACCGGCATCACACACACGCGGTCGGTAAAGGTGATCCGCAAGTGTTTGCGGGCCAGGCCGGCGAGCCGAAGTTCAAGGTCGGGGACACAGTCATGGTGCGGGAGCTCCCTGTCCTGTTCTACACCCGCACCCAGGAGTACGTACGAGGCGCGAAAGGCAAGATCGCGGTGGTCTCGTACGAAAGCCCCGCCGCCGAGGACGAGACCTGGGATGGCCCCGACCAAAAGCCCGAGTGGTTCTATATCGTTCGGTTTAACCTCTCCGAACTCTGGCACGGCTACACCGGACCAGCCAAGGACACGCTGCAGACTGAGATTCCCGAGCGGTGGCTCGAAGCGGCGGGCTAGCCGCCAGCTTTCAGTCATTGACTTCGTCGCGAAAGGACCTCAGCATGACCGACCACGACCACGACCACGACCGGACCGCCGCGCCCATGGTGGATGAGATCACCGACTTCGAAGTCCTCGAGATCGCCCTTCGCGAATTATGCATCGAAAAAGGGATTTTCACCGCGGAGGATCATCGCCACTTCACCGAATTCGCTGAACAGATCGGCCCGGCTCCCGCCGCACGCATGGTGGCCCGGGCTTGGCTTGATCCGGAGTACAAGAAGCTGGTGCTCACCGATGCGCTCGCTGCCAGCCGCGAAGTTGGTGTCGACTGGCTGCAACCCAACGGTTTCGGAACGCCCAGCGACTTCACCGCGCTGCATGTGCTTGAATACTCGCCCACGCTGCACCACGTCATTGTCTGTACGCTGTGCTCCTGCTATCCGCGTCCGATTCTGGGTAATTCACCTGAGTGGTACCGCACGCCTAACTATCGGCGTCGCATCGTGCGCTGGCCGCGCCAGGTGCTCGCAGAGTTCGGACTGTACCTGCCAGAGGAAGTCGAGATCCGAGTGGAGGATTCCAATCAGAAACATCGTTTCATGGTGATGCCGGTACGCCCGGATGATACCGAGGGCTGGGGCGAAGACCAGCTAGCCGAAATCATCACTCGCGATTGTCTTATCGGCGTCGCATTGCCCAAGGCCGGTGTGACGACGAACGTGATCACCAAGACCCGCCCGGCCATCCACCCGGTCGAGCACTGAGCTACGAGGGCACAAATGAGCACCTCGGACAGTCTGAACTCAGTCGCAGGCGTTACGATCGCGCCACTGGCGAAAATTGTTGCCCGCAACCAAGTCTGGAGCCGCATGGCGGCTAAGCATGGGGTCGATAATCCGACGCCGCCGTGGAAAACGAGCCTTGACGGAATCTGTGACGCACTCGACCAAAGTATGTGCGGTACACAGATACTCAATTTTGTCGACCGACGCACCGAAGAGGACGCGCTGTCCGCAACCGTTTATTCTGGCCTGCCCTATCCGGAGAACCGGCTGGTTGCACTGGCGCACTCGTTGGTGGTGCGTGGTGTCATCGATGAGGCCGAGCTGGCCGAACGGCTCGCGGCTGTGCGGGCCAGGCTGGAAGCCTAACTGTCAGGCTCGCGCTAGCAGCCATGCGCAACCTTGGCCCTCGCCGGCGGCCACCAGATTGAGTTCGGCGAACGCAGCGGTGAGTTCGCCGGGCGACGTGCGAAACCGACCTCGGGCGGCGTCGACGTCGCTCAGCGCGGCGATTGCCAGCAGCCCGCCCGGCGTCAGACGCTCGATGATCGCCTGGTCGAGGCCGCGGTCGCGGAACTTGTGACAGAGAATGAGGTCGACCGGTGGCCCGGTCGGCAGGCCCGCGTCGAGGTCGAAGACGTCAAACCGGCAACGATCGCTGACGCCGGTGCGCCGGGCCAGATCCCGCGCCTGACTAATGGCCACCGCAGAGACATCCAACCCCAAAACATCCAAGCCGCGGCGGGCCAGCCAAACGGTGCCGCATCCCTGGCCGCAGGCGAGATCAAGGGCTCGTCCCGCAGTCGGGAACACCTCCACGTGCGCCGCCAAGACAGCGGGCGGTGCAACCGCACTGACCCGCGCCGGGCCCCGGCCGGCATAGCGTTCATCCCAGCGATGCCGATCATGTTCGGTCACAACCGCG
>NZ_JBYCLA010000193.1:0-7103 GCF_057473665.1 Mycobacterium sp. TH-M25 | reverse complement strand
CGAAAAATACGTAGGTACCCAATTCCGTTCGGGTGGGCCGGGATTCGATACGGGTCAAGTCGATCCCGCGAATCCCGAACTCGCTGAGCGCCGACACCAGCGCGCTGGGTGCGTTGGCGATCCGCAACACCACCGACGTCCGGTCGGCGCCGGTTCGGGCGGGCGGCGGGCCGGGACGGCCGACCAGGACGAATCTGGTGCGCGCATTGGCTTCGTCGACCACGCCCTCGGCCAGCGTGGACAGGTTTCGGTGTGCGACAGCCAGCGGAGAGCTCACCGCGGCGTCGACCAACCCGTCGGCGACTTGCTGTGCCGCATCGGCATTGGAGATCGCCGGACGTAGTTCGGCCGCCGGCAGATTCGCCGCCAGCCACTGCCGCACCTGAGCGACAGCCACCGGGAAAGCGGCCAGCGTGCGGACGTCTTCGGCGGTGCGGCCGGGCTGGACGGCGATGCTGAACGCCACGTCGAGCGTGAACTCGGCGAATATCTGCAGCGGCGTGCCGATGGCCAAGCTGTCCAAAGTCGGCATGATCGAACCGTCGATCGAGTTCTCGATCGGCACGCAGGCGAAGTGAGCCGCACCGCCGCGCACCGCGTCGAGCGCGGCGATGGTGCTGTCCACCGGCTTCAGCTGCCAAGCACCCGCCGGACACGGCGGCACCAATCCGGCTTCGGTCATCTGCAACAGCGCCGCTTCGGTGAAGGTCCCCGCCGGACCGAGATACGCGATGCTGGCCACGACCCCCAACCTTATCGGGTCGTAGGGCTTGCGCGGCCCGATCGACTTGAGTTAAGTAAGGCTTACCTAATTCCCCCTAGCCAGGACGGTCCCCATGACGCTCGCTCAAGGCCCGGCTCCCACGACGGCCGAGCGGATCCGCAGCACCTGCGCCCGCGCCGGTGGCGCGCTACTCGCAGTAGCCGGCGCCGAGCCGCTCACCACGCCTCTGCATCATCTGCTCGCCGACGGATCGTTTGCCGTCGGTATGCCGGTCGAGTGCGTTGCCGACGGCGAGCAGGCCGTACTCGAGCTCGCCGATTACGCGCCGTTGCCGCTGCGCGAACCGATCCGATCGCTGGTCTGGATCCGCGGCCGGCTGCAGGAGGTTCCGCCGCCGCGGGTGCACGCGATGCTCGACGTGATCGCCGCCGAGCAACCCCACCCCGCTCTGCTGCAGGTTCGCACGCCGACGTCGCACCCCATCCCCGACGGCGACGCGCAGTACCTGCTGGCCCGCCTGGAGATCGAATCGGTGGTCGTCACCGACGCCACCGGCGCCGAGGCCGTCGACGCGGCGGCGCTACTGGCTGCCCGGCCGGATCCGTTCTGCGCGGTCGAGTCCTGCTGGATCCGGCACCTGGACGCGGCACACCACGACGTGATCGCGCGGCTGGCCTCCCGGCTGCCGCCCCGGCTGCGCCGCGATGGACAGGTACGCCCGCTCGGGGTCGACCGCTACGGTGTGCGGCTACGGGTGGAGAGCACCGAGGGCGACCGCGACATTCGGCTGCCGTTTCGCGCCCCGGTCGACGACGTGGTCGGGCTCGGCAAGGCAATCCGGACGCTGATGGGCTGCCCGTTCGCCAACGGATTGCGAGCGCGCCAGCACTGAGCCCCGGCCACGGCCGGTTACCGTGTCGGGGTGGTTGCGCACCTCAGCGACAACGAACGCAGACCACTGCGCGTCGAGGTCGCCATCGTTCTCAGTGTGACGTTCGGACTCAGCGCCGTCACCGCAGCCCTGCAGCTCGCCGATGCGGTACTGCGCGGCCTGAGCAACCAGAAGATCCCGCTCAACCCTAAGCGGTCCTACGTCGACCTGATCGATCTCGGCCTCAACGCGACCGTCGTCGTGCAGCTGGCCGCCTGGGGTGCGCTTGCCCTGTACCTGTTGTGGCGTAGCGGAATACCGCCCGCCGGCATCGGGCTGGCCCGCTTCCGCTGGCGTCCCGATCTGCTTGGCGGGGTAGGGCTGGCCGCCGTGATCGGCCTACCCGGGCTGGCGCTGTACCTCGCGGCGCGCGCTGCGCACATCAACGCCTCGGTGATCCCGTCCGGCTTGGGCGACACCTGGTGGCGGGTACCGATGCTGGTGCTCACCGCCTTCGCCGACGGCTGGGCCGAAGAAGTGATCGTCGTCGGCTACCTGCTCACCCGGTTGGGCCAACTGGGTGTCGGGCCGCGCACGGCGCTGGTGTGGTCGAGCCTGCTGCGCGGCGCCTACCACCTCTACCAGGGCTTTGGCGCCGGCCTGGGCAACCTCGCGATGGGCCTGGTGTTCGGGTATGCCTGGCAGCGCACCGGCCGGCTGTGGCCGTTGGTGATCGCGCACGGCCTGATCGACACCGTCGCCTTCGTCGGATACGCCCTGCTGGCCGGTCACCTGCGGTGGCTGCATTGACCGAAGGCGATCAGCCCCGCCGCAAACGGCCGCCGCCGCCTGGCACGCCCCCACCGCGACCGGTGTCGCCGAATCGCCGTGCCGCCGGCCGCCGTCGACAGCCGCTGCCGGCGCCGCGCCGCGCCGCGCGCCCCACCAAGGTGTGGCTGCACGTGCTGTCGTTGAGTCTGGCTGTAGCGGTAGTGCTGGTCTGCGCAGCGATCCTGGGCGACGCCCTGTGGCTGGAAACCGCCTTGCACCGCCAGTCGGCGTTGCCGGACTACGCGGGCCGACCGGCAGCCGGGGCGGGCACCACCTGGTTGCTGGTCGGCTCCGACAGCCGGCAGGGCCTGACCGCCGAGCAGCAGAAAGCGTTGGCCACCGGCGGCGACACCGGCAACGGGCGAACCGACACGATCCTGCTGGTGCACGTACCGGCGATCGGGTCGAGCGCCCCGACGGCGATGGTGTCCATTCCCCGCGACTCCTACGTGCCGATTCCCGGCTACGGCCGCGACAAGATCAACGCCTCGTTCTCGATGGGCGGTGCGGCGCTGCTGGCTGAGACGGTCGAACAAGCCACTGGGCTGCGCATCGACCACTACGCCGAGATCGGCTTCGGCGGATTCGCCGCTCTGGTCGACGGCCTCGGCGGGGTCACCGTGTGCCCGCGGGCGGTGATCGACGATCCGTTGGCCGGCATCACCCTGCCCGCCGGGTGCCAGCGTTTGGATGGCCGCGACGCGCTCGGCTACGTACGCAGCCGGGCCACCCCGCGGGCCGACCTGGATCGCATGGTCGACCAGCGGGAGTTCATGTCGGCGCTGCTGCACCGGGCGGTCAGCCCGGCCGTCTGGCTCAACCCCTGGCGGTGGTACACCGTGCCGCGTGCCGCCGTCGGCGCCTTGACCGTCGACCGTGGCGATCACGTCTGGGACCTGGCCCGGCTGGCCTGGGCACTGCAGGGCGCTCCCACCGAATTGACGGTGCCGATTGGCGAATTCACCAGCACCAACGCCGGGTCGGTCGTGGTGTGGGATCACGAGAAGGCGTCCTCGTTGTTCGACGCCCTGGCCGCCGACGAGCCGATACCAGCGAACCTGCTCGGCGGGCAGCCGTAGGGCGTGAACGGACGTTAGTGCGGGTCGGCGCCGGCCAGACCGTCTTCCAACCACGCCTTGGCCCGGCCCGGATAGTTGGTGGCCAACCAGGCCACCCCGATGTCCCGGCAGAACCGGACGTCGTCGTAGTCGTCGACCGTCCAGCAGTACAGCGCCCGTCCCCGCGCCGCAGCGCGGTCGACGAGCTCGGGGTGCTCGCGCAGCGTCGCGATCGACGGACCGACCGCGGTGGCGCCGACCGTGCTGGCCGCGCTGCTGGACAGGAATCGGTAGCTGCGGCCGAGCAATACCGTCGGCAGCAGCGGCGCCGCCCGCCGGATACGCCACAGCGCCGCGGACGAGAACGACATCACCACCGCGCGGGACCGGTCGGCGGACGCCGGCGAGGCGATGCCGAACCGATGCAGCAGAGCCAGCACCTTGCTTTCGACCAGCGCACCATAGCGGACGGGATGTTTGGTCTCGATGAAGATCTTCACCGGCCGCTTCCAGTCCAGCACCAGGGAGACCAGAGCTTCCAGCGTGAGTAGGCCGGTGTCGCCGTGGGTGCCGTCGGGACGCCAACTGCCATGCCAGGATCCGAATTCCAGTTCACGGAGCTGCGCCAGTGTCATCATGCTGACTAGGCCGGCACCGGTGGACGTCCGATCGAGACTGCGGTCGTGCACGCAGACCAGATGCCCGTCGCGGGTCAGCCGGACGTCGCATTCCACGCCGTCGGCGCCCTCGCGGAGCGCGAGATCATAGGCGGCCAGCGTGTGTTCGGGACGCGACGCCGATGCGCCGCGGTGCGCCACTACAAACGGATGCCGAGAGTTCACGTCCTCGGCGTGCGTCATATCCCTATGCTGCCGGTTCTTCACCCGGCAGCTCAAGCGCCGCAGCAGATTCCGCCTCGGGGACGTCGTCGTCGGGCACGATCAGCCACCGATGGGCGGGGCGCTCGACGGGCCTGCGCTCGAACACCTCGAACAGCTTCGACGTCGCCAGCACCGCCGCCAGCGCGATCACGTAGGCGACGATCATCGCCACGGTGTTGTTGGCGATACCCTGGGAGTCCTGCGCCCCGCTGGTGATCGACGCGAAAGCCGACGTCACGCTGCTGGTCAGCCACAGCAGCCACCAGCCCCAGATCACCGTGCGGAATTGGTCGTAGTGGTCCTCGATCTTGGCCAACTCGACGACGTAGACCAGCGCCCACGCCGACCCCAGCAACGGCAGACAACAGAACGTCACGCAGGCGGCCATCAACACCCAACTGGCCGAGTGGCCCGTCGTCGCAGCAACCACGGCGAAGGAGATGGCCAACACCACCGCGGCCGAGGGCGGCAGCAACATGCCCGCCCACAACGCCCGCCTGCTACGCGATTCCGAGCGGCCCGCATGCTCGAACGCCACCGCCCGCCGAGCGATCAGCCACCGCGTCAGCAGATAAGCCACCGTCATCACCGCGGCGACGGCTGCCAGGCTCGCCAGCACGCTGAGCAGCGCTGCCGCATCGGCAACCAACCAATTCAGCAGCGTGTTGCGGTTGATGACCAGAAGTAGGTAGCGCAGCAGATGCACCACGGCTGCTGTACCCAAGGCAACCGAGGCCACGAAGATGGCGGTGCGTATCCGTTCGGGGGTCGGCGCCTCCCGACGGACCCGGCGGCGGGGGCCACTGTCCTGGTCGACCCGGTCGATCAGGCCCCAGCGCGGAATCGCGGTGTAGCGGGGAGTCGGGCCGAGCGGGCGGCGACGACGACGCGGCGGTGGGGGCGGGCCGGGACGCACGGCGATCCATCGAAACCCCGGTGGCAACCGGGGTGCATTTCGCGGGCCTGCGCCCCATCCGGTGGTGGGAACCGGTTGAGACGGTGGCGTGGCCTGCGGCGCCAACAGCGTTCCGTTGCAGCGGGGGCACCACGACCGCTGCTTGTCGCGGACATTCCAGCGGGTGCCGCACTGAGAGCACGCTTGAATCACGGGCGCTGCTCCTCGTCATCGCGGCACTCTGCGTCGTCCACAGCGCGGATCATCAGACCAGCGTAGCGGCGCGGCCGCGGGACCACTCACCATCCTCGCGCTCATCCCAGCAACACTTCGTTCGGCCTAAATTCGACGGGCAGTCACCCCCTGGTGGTGTGCGCGTTCGAGGCCTCTGCGCGCACGCCGTCAATTCAGACATACCCAGGGCTCACTCGATGCCAGGTGCCATTCAGCTAAAACCGGCTATGCACAGTTTCCACAGGTTTATCCACAGGGGATCGCCCGCGCCATCGCAGCATCGCGGCACGGTGATGGCCTCGTGCGGGGTTGTGTGTTGTGGATAACCGGTGGCCGTAACCAGATCGTGATCGACAGGCCAGCTGTCACTCAGCGAATTCTTAGTCGGCCTCACGATGTGCCCGCGACTCGCAGTTATGGGGGATGTCACAGCGCTCGCAGCCGTGTCGTTGCACGGCCGCCATGACGGGCACCCGGCTAGTCGGCACACGAAAGACGAAATCGCCAGCAACAATTCGCTGGTCAGCCCGCCGCCGTCAGGTCAATTTCCCTGGTGGCGCACAAGGGGTTATGATCGCGGTCACCGAGAGCACTTGTGACTCATCTCACTGGGGGAGCAGTTGGACAGCCAGGCCGGAGCCGCCCGATGACGACGCAGCCCTTTGGACCGCAGTCGGCAACATCGTCGTCGCACTGGAACACGTCGTCAGCCGCGTGCAATCGCGCCTACTTGCTCGCCGGCTTGCGCGCCGGCGTGATTGCTCTGGTGCTGCTTGCGGTACTCGCCCTCATCGTCTGGTTCTGAAGTCGAGCGTTGGGGTACTCCCAACCACGCAACCGTTTCTTGCGGCGCGCGCGTCGATAGAGCAGGGTTGATCGAGACAACACCGACCCGCCGCCACCCGCCTGCGCGCGGCCCGTCAGAGTAGACCAGAAACCGATTATCACCAGGAAGGAACCGCGTGTCTGATTACACCTTGCCCGATTTGGACTGGGACTACGGAGCCCTGGAACCCCACATCTCCGGCGCGATCAACGAACTTCACCACGACAAGCACCACGCCGCCTACGTCAAGGGTGCCAACGACGCACTTGCGAAGCTCGAAGAGTCGCGGTCCAAAGATGACCACTCGGCCATTCTGCTCTACGAGAAGAACCTGGCTTTCAACCTCGGCGGCCATGTCAACCACGTCGTGTGGTGGAAGATCTTGTCCCCCAACGGCGGTGACAAGCCCACCGGTGATCTCGCCGCCGCCATCGACGACGCCTTTGGATCCTTCGACAAGTTCCGGGCACAGTTCAGCGCGGCGGCCAACGGCATCCAGGGTTCGGGCTGGGCGGTGCTGGCGTATGACAGCTTGGGCGACAAGCTGCTGACCTTCCAGGTCTACGACCACCAGACCAACTTCCCGCTGGGCGTTGTGCCCATCCTGCTGCTGGATATGTGGGAGCACGCGTTCTACCTGGACTACAAGAACGTCAAGGCCGACTACACCAAGGCGTTCTGGAACGTGGTGAACTGGGACGAGGTGCAGAAGCGTTACGCCGAAGCCACCTCGAAGGCAAAGCATCTGATCGCCAACTGAACTCAGCTCATAGTCGGGGCGTC
>NZ_JBYCLA010000192.1:0-3413 GCF_057473665.1 Mycobacterium sp. TH-M25 | reverse complement strand
GCGCGATGTTGGACGAAGACCCGGGTGAGCGCCGGCTATTCCATCTCGTCCCGTAGTCGCGCCAGCGATTTCGCCAGCAACCGCGAGACGTGCATCTGCGAGATCCCGACCCGCTCGGCAATCTGCGTCTGCGTCATGGACTCGAAAAACCTGAGCACCAACACGGTTCGCTCGCGCTCGGGAAGCCCCTCCAGCAGCGGTCGCAGCGCCTCGCGGTTCTCGATGCGCTCGAGACCGGTGTCGACATCGCCGAGCGTGTCGACGATGGCCCGGACTTCCTCGTCGCCGCCGCTGCCGCCGCTGTCGATCGACAACGTGTTGTACGAGCTGCCGGCCACCAGGCCCTCGACCACTTCGGCTCGGTCCATCTCGAGTTCGTGCGCCAACTCGGAGGCGGTCGGCGCGCGGCCCAACCGCTGCGACAGCTCGGCGGTTGCCGCGCCGAGCTGCAGGTGCAGTTCTTTCAGCCGTCGCGGAACCTTGACCGACCAGCTGTTGTCGCGAAAGTGCCGACGGACTTCGCCCATGATCGTGGGCACCGCGAAGGAGACGAAATCAGAGCCAGCTTCGACGTCGAACCGGGCCACCGCGTTGACGAGCCCTACGCGGGCCACTTGAACCAGATCGTCGCGCGCTTCGCCGCGCCCCTCGAACCGGCGCGCGATGTGATCGGCCAGCGGCAGGCAGCGCTCCACGATTTTGTCGCGATGGCGCCCAAAGTCCGATGAGCTGGTGTCAAGCGTCGCCAGCTCACGGAACATGTCGGGAACGTCGGCGTATTCGTTGGAACGGGATGGAGACGAACCACCGACAGCTCGCGCTGTCACCTGGGAGAGTCCGCCCGTCGGGTGGTCAGCGCGATCCCGACGGTGCCGTTGCCGCTCTGGTAGGTCTGCACGTCGTCGGCCAGCGATGTCAGGACGTGCCAACTGAAGCTTCCCGGGGTCACCACGTCGCCGGTGGTGCATGTGGTCGTGGCCTCGATGCGCAATTCCCTGTCGTGCGGGTCGATCACCAACTCAAGGGTAGCGCCGGGCACGGCCGAGCGAATCAATCTCGTACACACTTCGTCAACGGCAAGTCGCAGGTCGGCGACCGCGTCGAAGTCGAGATCCTCGAAGGTGCCGACCGCTCCGACCAACGTTCGTAAGACGGCCAAGTTCTCCAGCGCCGCCGCCACCCGCAATTCGATGGCGCGATCACCGCGTTGCTGATCTTTCGCCGGCTTCGCAGCAGCGGTCATCGAGCCTCCCAGCATTGTTGGATCGACACTACCCTCGCGCTCGACCTGGTTAGCCATGATCGCCGCCGGGGCATTCCGCCCGCCATGAGTTCGACCGAGAAGGCGGGATTCCAGCGGACGCGCCGGATACGGCGTATCGCAGTCGTTTCCGTCATCACGTTGGTGGTCCTTGTGTTCGCCGCGGTGGGCATTCATCTCGTCGCGTTTGTCATTCTGTCACCCATGATCTGACGACCAGCGGACCCTCCGCCGACATGCGCGTCGCGCGTCGAAGCAATACCCACAACCAGCGACGATTCAAACCCGACGCCGCGGGTGCTCGCTCAACGGGCCAGCACCGGCCCGACGATCGGGGCGGCGCCCACCGTGCGCGTGACGAACATCAGGGTCATCAGCAGCCAGCCGACACCCTGCCAGGCCCACCAGGTTCCCCGGTCGTGCCGGACACGGTAGGTGCGGACGAACGCGTACAAACCGGCGACCAGCAAGATCACCGGGCCACCGAAAGCCAGAATGGTCAGCTGGGGCGCCCCGCATGCCGCGGTGTCGACGGACAACGCGCCTGTGCAGGTGCTATCCCACAGCGCGGCGACAACGAGGAAGCCCACGCCGGCCAACGCAGCCAGTACCGCGTACCGGACGGCATGATGTACGTCGTTGTCTGTACGCCCCCGCTTGGCTGAGGGGCCGCAGTCATCCGTATGTCCGAGCTTGTCTGGGTGCCCGAGGCGGTCATTCGTAGCGGAATGTTGCTGTGTCGTCATCCGAGATCCCTAAATCGTCTTCGCGCGCCTCTGCCTGCTCCACCCGGATATACCCAGCGATCGACCGGCGTCAAACCAGGTCAGCCGTGGTCCCGGTCACTCGGCGACGTGCCACGAGCGCTGTACCGAATCATGAAGATCGCCACGGCGATTCCGATGATCAGGAGGCCCAGCGCACCTAGCTGGAACAGCAGGCGGTCGAGCTCCTTGTCGGAGTGCACCTGCTCGGACGCCGCAGTCACGATCAGGATGCGCCGCACACAGGCGATCAACCCAATGAAAAGAAAAGGCTCTGCGGCGATTTCGTGATACAGCAGCACCGCGCGCAACGTCGCGGCGATCTCAGCGATGATCAGCACCATCAGGACCCGGTCCAGCACGAGGACACCACCCTGCAGCACGTCGAACTTATGGCTGACGGTTTGCATGATGGTCTCGGCGCCGCCGATCACCACCAGCGCCGCAGCTGCCACCAGCAGGAGGAAGGCGATGGCGTAGATGATCGTCTCGAAGGCGTTGACCAGTCCGCCGATCCGCTGGCTCAACGCGTGGGTCGTCGGTTCGGCCTCGGCATCCATGGCGCTTGATTCTATGGCGGGCGAATCATGGGCGGACTCCCGCTCGCGGGCGGCACCGCTCGAGTTACGACGACAGCTTCGCGGCGAGCACTCGTTGTTGAGCCCCGGGCGCGGATCCGTGCTTGGGCGGACCAAAGTCTGCGGGGCCCCAGAGAGCGTTACGGGCCTGCGCAGAGCAACGGCAAGTACCATCAGCCCTATGCGAACGCCAAGGCGCCGGCTCTCACCGGAAGACCGCCGCGCTGAACTGCTCGCTTTGGGCGCGGAGGTTTTCGGTCAGCGACCCTACGACGAGGTCCGCATCGACGAGATCGCCGAGCGTGCCGGTGTGTCGAGGGCGTTGATGTATCACTACTTCCCGGACAAGCGGGCATTCTTCGCCGCCGTCGTCAAGGGGCAGGCCGATCAGCTGTTCGAAACCACCAATACGCTGCCGACCCCTGGTCAGAACCTTTTCGAGGAGGTGCGTGACGGAGTACTGGCCTACATGCGCTACCACCAGGAGCACCCGCACGCGGCTTGGGCGGCATATGTCGGACTCGGCCGTTCCGACCCGGTATTGCTCGGCATCGACGACGAAGCCAAAGACCGGCAGATGGAACACATCATGAGCCGTATCGTCGAGGTCGACGGGTCCGGCAGCCCGTTCGAGCCTGACGTCGAGCGCGACCTGGAAATCGTCATTCACTCTTGGCTGGCGCTGACCTTCGAGGTGTGTCGGCAGCGCATCATCCATCCGGAGACCGACGCACTCCAACTCAGCCAATCCTGCGCGCACTCGCTGCTCGACGCGATCATCCGGGTGCAGACCATTCCCGAGACGTTGGC
>NZ_JBYCLA010000191.1:0-6779 GCF_057473665.1 Mycobacterium sp. TH-M25 | reverse complement strand
CGCGACCGCGGATACGCCCAAGACCTCTCCCCCGAGCAGCACGGCCGGTGCGACTCCACGGCGCCGTGGATTCGGCATCGACGTCGGCGGCAGCGGCATCAAGGGCGGCATCGTCGACTTCGACACCGGGCAGCTGATTGGTGACCGCATCAAACTGCTCACCCCGCAACCGGCTACCCCATTGGCGGTCGCCAAGACCATCGCCGAGGTCGTCAACGCGTTCGGATGGACCGATCCCCTCGGGGTGACCTATCCCGGCGTCGTCACCCACGGCGTCGTCCGAACGGCGGCCAACGTGGACGACTCCTGGATTGGCACCAACGCCCGCGACGTCATCAGCGCTGAGCTGAACGGCCAGGAAGTCACGATTCTCAATGATGCGGATGCGGCTGGGCTTGCTGAGGAGCGCTACGGGGCGGGCAAAAACAACTCTGGCCTGATTGTGCTGCTCACCTTCGGTACCGGGATCGGGTCCGCAGTGATCCACAACGGGAAGCTGATTCCTAACACCGAGTTCGGGCATCTGGAGATCGGCGGTAAGGAGGCCGAACAACGAGCGGCGTCGTCCATCAAAGACAAGTACGAGTGGAGCTACAAAACATGGGCCAAGCAGGTAACGAGGGTGCTGGTCGCCATCGAAAACGCGATGTGGCCTGACCTGTTCATTGCCGGCGGCGGTATCAGCCGCAAGGCCGACAGATGGATACCACTGCTCGAAAACCGCACCCCGGTGGTGGCCGCCGCCCTGCAGAACACGGCCGGCATAGTCGGCGCTGCCATGGCTGCCACCGCGGATGTGACGCACTGAATTTTGCCCGGTGGGGCAGTCCGGGCGCGCACCACCGTTACAATGGTCATCGGCGGTCGCCCGACCGATAGCGCGCGAGTACTCACGCTGATATCAACGCCGACATTCGACATAGCAGACACTTTCGGTTACGCATGCCCAAACCCGCCGGAAGTGAGTCCGACCGAAGGGGTGTATGTGGCAGCGACTAAGACAAGTCCGGCAACCGATCAGCCGGTGAAGCGCACCGCCACCAAGACGCCCGCGGCCCCTGCCAAGCGATCGGCGGCGAAGGCCGCGAATGGCTCCGCCCCCGCAAAACGAGCCACCAAGACAACATCCAAGACAGCATCCCGGGCCACCAAATCCGCGACGCCGCCCCAGGCCGCCGGGGCAGGCGACGCTAAGAAGAAGGCCCGCGCGTCGACCAAAAGCACCGATGCAAAGGCACCGTCCACTCGGGGCCACACGACCAAAGCCGCGGCAGCCAAAGACGCCCTGGACGATCCCGAGGCCACCCTGGACGCCCTCGACTCCGACGCCGCTGCCGACGACCTCGACGCCGAACCGGACCTCGACGTTGAACCCGGCGAGGACATCGACATCGACCCCGCCGACCTCGGTCTCGACGACCTCGAAGACGACGACGTCGCAACCGACGTCGACCCTGGCGACACCGAGGATGGCGAAGCCACCCCGGCCGCCGAGACCGGCGAAGCTGCCACCGATGATGACGAAGAGATCCCTGAACCGACCGAAAAAGACAAGGCCTCCGGCGATTTCGTCTGGGACGAAGATGAATCCGAAGCCTTGCGGCAGGCCCGCAAGGATGCCGAGCTCACCGCATCGGCGGACTCGGTTCGCGCCTACCTCAAACAGATCGGCAAGGTGGCCCTGCTCAACGCCGAGGAAGAGGTCGAGCTGGCGAAGCGGATCGAAGCCGGTCTGTACGCCACCCAACTGATGTCAGAATGGGCCGAGCGCGGGGAGAAGCTGCCGGCGGCGCAGCGCCGTGACATGTCATGGATCTGCCGCGACGGCGACCGCGCGAAAAACCATCTGTTGGAAGCCAACCTGCGGCTGGTGGTTTCGCTGGCCAAGCGCTACACCGGCCGCGGGATGGCGTTCCTCGACCTGATCCAGGAAGGCAACCTGGGCCTGATCCGGGCGGTCGAGAAGTTCGACTACACCAAGGGGTACAAGTTCTCGACCTATGCGACGTGGTGGATCCGCCAGGCCATCACCCGCGCCATGGCTGACCAAGCCCGCACCATCCGCATCCCGGTCCACATGGTCGAGGTGATCAACAAGCTCGGCCGCATTCAGCGCGAACTGCTGCAGGACCTCGGCCGCGAGCCCACGCCTGAAGAGCTCGCCAAAGAGATGGACATCACCCCTGAGAAGGTGCTCGAGATCCAGCAATACGCCCGCGAACCGATCTCGTTGGATCAGACCATCGGCGATGAGGGCGACAGCCAGCTGGGCGATTTCATCGAAGACAGTGAAGCGGTGGTGGCCGTCGACGCGGTGTCGTTTACGTTGCTGCAAGACCAGCTGCAGTCGGTGCTGGAGACCCTCTCAGAGCGCGAGGCCGGTGTAGTACGGCTACGCTTCGGCCTCACCGACGGCCAGCCCCGCACCCTCGACGAAATCGGCCAAGTCTACGGCGTGACCCGCGAACGCATCCGTCAGATCGAGTCCAAGACGATGTCGAAGTTGCGCCACCCCAGCCGTTCCCAGGTCTTGCGCGACTACCTGGACTGAGCAGCACACCCTATAAAGCGCTTCGGACCAGCCGCTCAGTGCGGTGTCATGAGGGGCCCACAGCCGTGACCGCCTGCTCTTGGTTCACGGCTGCCTCCCAACCCACGCGTCGTTGACCGACATCGATGCCCACTTTCGGTGCGGCTTAGGCAACGATATTCAAGGCACACCGCTACCCCGAGATCACGGCCTTGCCCGGACAAGTCCGCCTGGTAGCAGCGGCTCGTCTTCCCCGCTACCCCCGCCGGCAGAGCCGTGTAACCGCTTGTCATCGAACATGTTTCGTGAGCTGCTCGTCGCCAGGTTCCGCACCCCAGGCTACTGTGATCGCATGCCTGTCAGCCGCAACAGTGTCTCGTCCGGATCGGATTTCGAATCAGTGGTCGGTTACTCACGCGCGGTGCGGGTGGGCCCGCACGTCTCAGTGGCTGGGACTACCGGCGCCGGACCGGCCGGTGATATTGCCGCCCAGACGCGAGACGCTTTGCGCCGCATCGAAAGTGCGCTCGAACAGGCAGGGGCGGCGCTCACCGACGTCGTCCGTACTCGTATCTATGTGACAGATATATCGCGCTGGCGCGAGGTCGGAGAAGTGCACGCACAGGTTTTCGGTCAGATACGTCCGGTAGCCACAATGGTTGAAGTGTCCGCGCTGATCGCACATGACTTGTTGGTGGAGATAGAAGCTGACGCCTACGTGGCGTCCTGAAATCCCGCGACCGGCGGGAAGGTGCCATCGGGGCCCGGCAGGTACGGGGTCACCCTGATCACAGCGCGCACCGGCAACGGACCGTACAGATGCGGGAAGAGCATTGACTCGGGATCCGTGGCAACTCCAGGCTCCCAACGCACCGGGGAGTCGAGTTCGCTCGGATCGATATACAACAAAATCAGGTCGGTGCGGCTGCGGTACAGCCGGTTAGCCGGCAGGTGTACTTGCTCAAGCGTCGATAGGTGGATGAACGCGGCCTTGCTCGCCGCACCGCACCCGTCGAGATGAATCCCGCCGCGGCTGCGGGCACGCGACCATTCCTCCGCACCGCAGAGATGTACCAGTACGCCGGGAACCGAGGCCATGTTAGCTACCATGCCCCGACGGGTCGAAATGCGTGAGAAACGACACACCCGATAACAGCTGGGGAACAAGGCGAAAACCACTGACGTCTGAGACAGTGTAGGCACTGCTAGAACGGAGGAGCCATGAACGCAACTCTGACCAGTCCCGAACTGACTAGGGCAGACCGCTGCGACCGCTGCGGCGCAGCGGCGCGGGTGCGCGCCAAGCTGCCTTCGGGAGGCGAACTGCTCTTCTGCCAGCATCACGCGAACGAGCACGAGGCGAAGCTAACAGCGTTAGCAGCCGTGATTGAAGTCAGCAAGCTCTAGAACACGCGGAAGCACGGGTCCCCATGGGCGGCATTCATAACCACCGCAAATATTCATTAATTCACGCGGCAGCGGCGCTTTAATGGCGCTGGGAGATATTCTCAGGTCCAAATCCTCGACGGCGTGGATACCTCTGCGCGAACCCTTGCGCTGATTTCGAAATGGTGTCGCTGCCCAAGAAAATGGCAGCACCCAACCGTGGCGCGTCAATTCGCATCATCGAACGGCCAGGGTACTCACGTAACGACACCGAACCCGCGAGCTTGATCGCGGGTGCTTGCTTTCCTCTGCTCCATCGGTTACTCATGGCAAACAGCCGAATTCCGACTACATATCAACACCGATAGGAGCAGGCGGCACACGACGATCTGTTCATGCAGGCGGAGTCCACCTATTGGCCTCCGTTACCGGCAGGAGCGCAACAATCACTGCAAGCTACGAAACACCCGGTCGATTGTGATCTGGCAGCCGCACCCCATGCCGGCGGCGCAAGCAGCCATCGGCAATGCTGTAGTGATATGAGCGACCAGGTGCCCAAGCCGACCCGCCACCACATCTGGCGAATCAGTCTGCGGACTCTGTCGAAAAGTTGGGACGACTCAATCTTCTCGGAGTCAGCGCAGGCAGCCTTTTGGTCGGCGTTGTCGCTGCCGCCACTGGTGCTAGGAATGCTGGGCAGCTTGGCCTATGTCGCGCCGTTGTTCGGCGGGGACACGTTGCCCACCATCGAGCGGCGCGTGATCTCGATGGCACACAGCTTCTTCTCTCCGAGCGTCGTCAACGAGATCATCGAACCCACAATCCGCGACGTCAACAACGGTGCCCGTGGCGAGGTGGTGTCGCTGGGGTTTCTGATCTCGCTGTGGGCGGGATCGTCGGCGATCTCGGCGTTCGTCGACGCGGTCGTAGAAGCGCATGACCAGACGCCATTGCGTCATCCGGTGCGACAGCGGCTCTTCGCGCTGTTCCTCTACATCGCGATGTTGGCTTTCGTGGTTGCGACCGCGCCGTTGGTGGTGGTGGGCCCACGCAAGGTGGCGGAGCTCATTCCCCATAGCTGGGCCAGCATGTTGCATTTGGGCTACTACCCTGCGGTGATCCTGGGGCTGATGGTCGCCGTCATGATCCTCTACCGGGTAGCGCTGCCGGTACCGCTGCCGACGCACCGGCTGGTCCTTGGCGCGATCCTGGCCACAGCAGTGTTCGTGATCACCACACTGGGCCTTCGGATTTACCTGAGGTGGATCACCAGCACTGGCTATACCTACGGTGCGTTGGCCACGCCGATCGCGTTCTTACTGTTCGCGTTCTTCGGTGGTTTTGCGATCATGCTGGGCGCTGAACTCAATGCCGCTATCCAGGAGGAATTCCCGGCACCGAAGACACATGCTCACCGGCTGCGTAACTGGCTGATATCGCGTCTGCATGCCGGCAGGGGCGCCACCGCCCCGACGCCGTTGCCACCCGAGCAGCGCAATATCGCAACGGCCGAGCCGCCGACCTGATCAGCCCTTCTTGAGCATGTCGTAGATCCGCTTGCAGTCCGGACAAACCGGAGAGCCCGGCTTAGCCGCGCGCGTTACGGGAAATACCTCACCGCACAGCGCGACCACGTGGCTGCCCATGACCGCGCTCTCGGCGATCTTGTCCTTCTTGACGTAGTGGAAATATTTCGGCGTATCGCTGCCCGTCCCGTCATCGACGCGTTCGTCGGTATCGGTGCGTTCGATCGTCTGGGTCTGCATGCCTAACATTGTGCCTCCGCACTCGCCCCAAACCGAACCAGAAACCGGATACGCCGGAGTCGATCTGGTGTGGGACAGTGGAGAAATGAAGCGCGGCTCCGAATTGGGGTGCGACGACACGTTCGATGACGATAGCCGGCCGGTGCTCATCACCACCGCCGCACCGTCGTACGAGGAGGAGCGTCGCGCGCGGGTACGCAAATACCTGACCTTGATGGCTTTCCGGATTCCGGCCCTCATCTTGGCCGCCATCGCCTACGGCGCCTGGCACAACGGTCTGATCTCGCTGCTGATCGTGGCAGCCTCGGTGCCGTTGCCGTGGATGGCCGTGCTGATTGCCAACGACCGACCCCCTCGCCGTGCAGAAGAGCCACGACGGTTCGACAGCGGCCAACGGCGCACCCCGTTATTCCCGACGGCCGAGCGGCCAGCACTCGAGCCGCGACGGCGGCCGCCACCCGAAACGGAGCCATCGGCCGCGGACGGCCAAAGCTAGCCAGGGTTTCCGGCTGGCCACCCGCGAGCCACACTTCTCAGGACATTCTCAGGTCATCGGCATATTTCCGCACGTCAAAGCGTGTGAGCTGACGGCCGGACGGGAACTCTCAGGGCGGACCTGTCGTTAAAACACATGACAGAACAAGCCGATCGGGAGGGCGCTATGGCTAATGGTGCCACCAGGGGGGCCGAAGCCACCACAAGGGCCACCACAAGCCGGGTTGACAGCGATCTGGATGCGCAAAGCCCCGCCGCGGACCTGGTGCGTGTGTATCTGAACGGCATCGGCAAGACGGCGTTGCTCAACGCCGCCGACGAAGTCGAGTTGGCCAAGCGCGTCGAGGCTGGGCTCTACGCCGAGCATCTGCTCGAAACTCGCAAGCGTCTCGGCGAGGGCCGCAAACGCGAACTGGCGGCTGTGGTGCGCGATGGCCAGGCGGCGCGTCGCCATCTGCTGGAAGCTAATCTGCGCCTCGTTGTTTCGCTGGCCAAGCGGTACACGGGCCGCGGAATGCCACTGCTGGACCTCATCCAGGAGGGCAACCTGGGGTTGATCCGCGCGATGGAGAAGTTCGACTACACAAAGGGATTCAAGTTTT
>NZ_JBYCLA010000190.1:0-5185 GCF_057473665.1 Mycobacterium sp. TH-M25 | reverse complement strand
CCAATACGACAACACCAAACCGCCGGCGACGGCCTCGAACCCGACCACCACGACCCAGAAGTACCAATACAACCAGCCGACCGAGAATCCCGCCCAGTCGCCGAAGGCTTGCCGGGCGTAATCGGCGAACGAACCGGTGGACGGGTTGGCGGTGGCCATTTCGCCGAGCATGCGCATCACCAGCACGACGAGCACACCGCAGACCGCGTAGGTGATGACGGCACCGGGCCCCACCTCGCCGATGATGACACCGGACCCGACGAACAGCCCGGCGCCGATGACGCCGCCGAGCGCGATCATGTTGAGCTGCCGCTGGGAGAGCCCACGACGAAGCGGGGTCGACAGGTTTTCCGGCATTAAGGCACGCTAACACCCACCCGGGGGGCGCGCTCGATTCAGACCGGCACGGCGCGCAGCGCGGCGGGCAGGCTGGGCAGGAAGTGCACGGTGGCGAAAGCGCGGATGTCGTCTTCGCCGACGATCTGCTGACGGGTGGGCAATACCAAAAGCATCGCCGCATAGCGCAGGATGGTGTCGGCCAGTTCGTCGACGGCAGCCGACCCGATTTGCTCGGCGAATCCGTCCGGGAAGATGACCCGAAGCGCTGCTGCCATCCGCTCGACGGCGGCAGCCCAGTGTCGGCGCGCCAACTCGATCATCAGGCCGGGCTCGTCGGCGAGCATCCGGGTCAGCACCCGGTGCCGGCGGAATCGCAGCATCGACAAGGTGAATGCCTCGACGTAGTAATTCGATTGTGGACGACGGCTTTTCAGCTCTTCGGCGATGTCGGCGAACAGCACCGCGTTCTCGCGGTCGATGACGGCGGAGACCAACTCATCGCGGTTGGCGAAGCGCCGGTAGATGGTGGTACGGCTGACCCTGGCCCGTCGAGCCACGTCGTCGACAGCGACCCGGCGGAAGCCATGCCGACCGAACTCGACGACGGCGGCGTCGAGGATCGCGGTGGTGGCCGCGTCAGCGGGGCTACCCGCGGGCATGGCCCGCTCTAGCAAAACCGTTGTAGCGCAGACGCATCGGCAGCCGGTCCCATAGCCAGTTCACCGGCCGCGACCGCCACATCGCGGCGAACCGCTGATAGCGGCGCTCCTGGCGGTCGCTCCAGGGCAGGCCGAGCAGTTCACGCCCCCGGGGCGGCAGCCCGCCCGTGGTCAGGAACGCCGCGATCGGGTTGAACACCGGAGCCACCGCGCGCCACACCGACGGCGTCACGCCCTTGGGCCGCGGAAATCCTTTGGTCACATATCCCACACCGTATTTCGCGGTCGGGTGGGCCACCACGACGTCGTTCATCATGTGGTCCCAATACTTCTCGAACTCCTGGTAGTCGGCGGGCATCGCCCGCTCGCTGACCCCGTAGCGGCGGTACCAGGTCTTGGATTCGAGATAGATCTGCTCCTTCTCCGCGTCGGTCAGGCGTTTGACGAAGGTGTCGGCGAAATACAGCACCTGCTCGACGAAGGTGGCATGCGCCCAGAAGTAGGTGTCGGGATCCAATGCGTGATACCGCTCAGCTTTTCCTTGCCCGGCGGGCATGAACCCCTTGATCTGGTGGTGGAAGTCGCGGACCTGCCGACCGGTGTTGTCGTCGTCGGACCCGTAGACGGTCTTGAAGATCGGCGGCAGCGAGCGCTTGATGCGCGCGGAGGTGTCACTGAAGAACACCGAGTGATCCAGCACGCCCTGCCCGAGTTCGGCCAGCATGTTCTGCAGCACCGCGGGCCGCGGCCCGATCAGGAACATTCTGTTGTCGCCGAAGTACCGCCACACCAGCGATTGCGGGCCCAGCGGTAGCGCATCGGCGCTCTGCCCGGCAGAAGGCTCACGCAGCTCGGTCATGCGGAACAGTGTTACAGATTTCGCACTGTGTATCAAACGCAAGCGTTACGTAGACAAACTGTGACCGCCATGTTGCCTTCGGAAACGGCGTGCCTCGGTGGACGCCGCTGCTCAGAACGGCAATATGTGGCTGGTGCCTGACCTGTCACGCCGTGCTGCGTTGCGCCTCGGCGGCGGTGCTTTCGCGGGGGCGGCGGGGATCTGGACGTTCGGCGCCCTGGTCGACCCGACGCAGGTTCCCGCCGACCCCAGCCCGTTCGAGCCCGCGGCGCCGGCCGGCCCGCCCGCGCCGCCCGTCGTCGCTCCCACTCCGCTACCGACCAAGATGTCCGGATCGTTCATTTCGGCGGCCCGCGGCGGCATCGTGACCAACTACATCATCGCCAGGCCGCCCGGTCAGATCGCGCCGCTGCGCCCGGTGATCGCACTGCACGGTGTACGCGGCAGCGCCAAACAGGTGATGAACTTCGGTGTCGAACAGGTGCTCGCCGATCTGGCCGCAGCGGGCCGGCCCCCGTTCGCGGTGGTCGCCGTCGACGGCGGGGACACCTACTGGCATCGGCGGGCGGGCGGCGAGGACGCGGGCTCGATGGTGCTCAACGAGCTGATCCCGATGCTGGCGACGATGAACATGGACATCACCCGAGTGGGTTTCATCGGCTGGTCGATGGGCGGCTACGGCGCGATGCTGCTGGGCTCCCGGCTGGGCCCGGCGCGCACGGCCGGGATCTGCGCCGTCAGCCCGGCGCTGTACCAGTCCTACACCGGCAGCACGTTGGGCGCGTTCGACAGCTACGACGACTGGACGCGCAACACCGTCTTCGGATCGCCGGCGCTGTCGACGATTCCGCTGCGGATCGACTGCGGCAACGACGACCGCTTCGCGCCGGCCACGCACCAATTCATCGGCCAACTGCTGACACCGCCCGCGGGCGGCTTCACCCCCGGCGGGCACGACGAGGCGTACTGGCGTCAGCAGCTGCCAGGCGAGCTGGCCTGGCTGGCGTCCTGACCCAATCAGCCCTGAAAACCTCAGAGCCGCAAGCTGTTTGTCACCACCAATAGCGAAGAACAGGCCATCGCCGCCCCGGAGATCATCGGGTTGAGCAACCCCATAACCGCCAGCGGGATAGCCGCTGCGTTGTAGCCGAACGCCCAGAACAGGTTCATCCGGATGGTCCGCAGCGTGCGTGCCGACAGCCGCAGCGCGGTCACCACGGTGTGTACCTCCGTGCGCATCAGGGTGAAATCGCCCGCGTCGATCGCCGCGTCTGCCCCGCTGCCCATCGCCATGCCGATGTCGGCAACGGCGAGGGCCACCGCGTCGTTGACACCGTCGCCGACCATGGCCACGATTCGGCCCTCGGCCTGCAAATCCTTGACGGCTTTGGCCTTGTCGGTGGGCAGCACGCCGGCGATCACGTTGTCGGCCGCTATGCCGACTTGTGCGGCGACGCGCCGGGCCACCGTCGGGCTGTCACCGGTCAGCAGCATCGGCGTGATGCCCATGCCGATCAGTTCGGCGATCGCGGCGGCGCTGTCGGGCTTGATCTGATCGGACAGCGTGATCACGCCGCGCACCTGCCCACCCCACGCCACCTGCACGGCCGTTTGACGGACGGGCGCCAGCAGGTCGACGCCGGCCAGCGACCCGGCCCGCGATACCGCCACCTCGACCCCGTCGACGACGCCGCGAACCCCGGTTCCCGGGGTGTTGACGAAATGATCCGGGCCGCTCCCGACGGCGAGCCCGCGGTCACGAGCTGCCGCCACGATCGCCACCGCAACCGGGTGCTCGGACGCCGACTCGATGGCGGCCGCGCGCGTAAGCACCAGGTCGGCGTCTTCGCCCGGCCGGGCATCGACGTCGTGGACGGTCATCGCGCCGGTGGTCAGGGTGCCGGTCTTGTCGAACACGACGGTGTCGACGCCCTTGACCGCCTCCAGCAGTTTCGGATCCTTGATCAGGATGCCGAGTTGCGCACCGCGGCCGGTGCCGACCAGGATCGCGGTCGGGGTGGCCAACCCGAGCGCGCACGGGCAGGCGACGATCAGCACCGCGACGGCGGTGGTGAACGCCGACGACGAAGGCTGTCCGGCCAGTAGCCACCCGGCCATTGTCGCCGCCGCGATCACCAGCACCACGGGGACGAAGACCCCCGCGACCCGATCGGCCATCCGCTGGACCGGGGCCTTGCCGTTCTGCGCGTCGCTGACCAGCGTGGCCATCCTGGCCAGTTGGGTGTCGGCGCCGACCTTGGTGGCGCGCACCAGCAGCCGGCCGTAGGTATTCAGCGAGCCACCGGCGACGGTGTCACCGACAGCCACGTCGACGGGTACCGGCTCACCCGTCATCGCCGAAGTGTCCAACGCCGTTGCACCGTCGACGATCACGCCGTCAGCGGCCACCCGCTCCCCCGGCCGCACCACCACCACATCGCCGACCTGCAACTGCGGGACCGGCACGCGCATCTCGGCTCCGTCACGCAGCACCACGGCGTCCTTGGCGCCCAGGCTCAACAGCGAGCGCAGCGCGGCCCCGGACGCCCGCTTGGCGCGCGCCTCGGCGGAGCGGCCCGCCAGCTGGAACACCGTGACAGCGGCGGCGACTTCGAAGTAGACCGGGGCCACTCCGCGCAGCACCGCGGCCGTCGACCAGAGATAGGCGGCCAGCGTGCCCAACGACACCAGGGTGTCCATCGTCGACGAGCGATGCCGGATGCCCAATACTGCCGCGCGGTGGAACGGATAGCCGCCCCACGCCACCACCGGCGTGGTCAGTGCCAGCGCCAGCCATTGCCAACCGGTGAACTGCCAGCCGATCACCATCGACAGCGCGACCACCGGAATCGCCAGCAGCGTCGACCCGATCAGCCGCGGGCGCAGCTCGTCGTGCGCGGCATCGTCGGACGGCCCGAACGGATCGACGACCACCGAGGCCTGGTAGCCCGTCGACTCGACCGCACGGATAAGATCGCCGGCCGACACCGCATCCTCGTGCTGCACATGGGCGCGTTCGAGAGCGAAGTTCACCGCGGCCTGCACACCGTCGAGCCCGTTCAACGCGCCTTCGATGCGGACTGCGCAGGCACCGCAGCTCATGCCGCGCAGCTCGAGATCGGTGGTGATCATGCCACCGTCGTGCGGGCGGTCCGCCGCAGCCGGGCGATGCCGACCACCGCCAGCATCCCGGCGAGCGCCGCCAGCAGCAGAGTCACGAGCAGCATCGAGGGGTCATAGACCACCGAGCTGGTCACCGACTGGTCCTGGAGGACGGGCGCCACCGCAACGGTGGTGCGGACCGCCGACCCGCTGACCGCGCAGCCCA
>NZ_JBYCLA010000189.1:0-8259 GCF_057473665.1 Mycobacterium sp. TH-M25 | reverse complement strand
AGCTTGGTAGCGTTCTGCGGGGGTGGTGTCGGGTAGGGCCATGAGGCGCAGCCGGACGTCGAATTTGGCCCACGCGAGGTCAAGCGGGTCGACATCGGGTTGCGACTGCAGCTTGGCGAGCTGGTCGCGGGCCCATTCGACGTCGGCCTCTGCTGCCTCGTATTCGGCTTCAGCGTCGGCCCATTGGGCCGTGACGTCATGGAGTGCGATCAGGTAGGGGCGGTCGGCGTCGGCGCGTTGGCGCAGTTCGCGGATCTGCGGGGTGGCTTGGCGCATGGCGGGTCCGTCACCAATCTTGGCGCGGGCATGCAGCGCGTCGTGGTCAGCCAGCGCCTGCTGGTATTCGGTGCGGAGGACCGTCAGGTCGAGCAGAGCCGCCGGCAGGGCCGGGGCATGTCCGCGTTGACGGGGTAAGTCTGCGAAGTCCAGGCCACCGAGTTCCTCAGCGCTGTCGGGCGCGGTGTTGATGGGGTCGGGCTCAACAAGTTCGGGATGCCACGGTTCGGTGGACAATTCGGTAGCGGGCATGTCGATCCTGGGGGAGTGCGGGTCGGGGGGAAGTTGTTCTTCTTCCTCGGGGTGCAGTGGGGGTTGTTCGGGGAGTGGGTGCTCGGTGTGGTCGTGGTGGCCGCCGATGAGGTCGACGGTGTAGGTGATTGCTCGGGCGTATTGATAAGCGGGGATGGTGTTGTCAGGGTCGACGTCGGCGAGGTGTTCGGCGGCGACGTGGAGCAAGTCGGCGGGGGTCCAGCGGGCGGGGTCGGCGGCGTTGACCGCCGAGACGAGGCCGGGCCAGGCCGGATCGGCGATGATGGATTCAGCTGCTGCTGACCCGAACACGTTGTGCAGGTCGGTGATCCAGGTGGGGCGCAGGCCGGTATGGGGGGTGTCGAGGGTGGCCGTGGAGGTGAGTTCGCCGGCGAGGCGCCACCACAGGGCGGCGGCGGGCAGTTCGTCGGGCAGTGGGCGCTCGGTGGCGGCGGCGCGCACGAGGGCGGGCAGGTCGGGACGGCTGGCGGCGGCTTCGGCGAGGTGGGCGGCCAGTTGTGGCCAGTGCCCGTCGGCCCGGATGCGCGGGTCGATGGAGTCGATCAGCTGCTCAAAGCGGCGGGTGTGCGGGTTTTGGGTGCGTACGACTGCTTGGGCATGGTTTTCGAGCAGTTTCTGGACGGCGCGGGCACGTACTGCGTACTGCGGCGGCCCGAGCAGGCTGGTGTCTTCGGCGGCCACGTGGTGCGCGGCGCGGAAGACCGCGATTTCGGCGGCGAGCTGAGGGTTGGCGGCCAGCACGGGTTTGGCCCAGGCCGGTGCGGTGGCCGGTGTCCAGTCGTGGGTGACGGTCCGGCGGATCTGGTCGGCGAGCTCGGCGACGCGCTGGGCGCGCCCGCGCAAACAGTTTCCCCAGTCCGGGTCCTCGGCGAGCGAGGTGGGGGTGGCGGGCAGCCAGCGCAGCGGGCCGATACCGGTGGAGTGTCCGCCGGTGGGGTCAATGCGCCAGTCGATCACCGCGGCTGGGTCGTGGGCGCTGAACAGTTCGCCCGCTGTCGCGGCCTCGGTCAGGGTGGTGGCGGGGTCGCGCCCGTCGGCAGCCACGAGGGCCAGGTGTTTGCACAGCACCGGCCATGCTTCTGCTCGGGTCAAACCGGGGTAGAGGTGGTCGGCGGTGATGTGCAGTTGGGCCAGCAGGGCAGGCGAAGCACGATGTTGTGCGGCTTCGCCCAAGGCGTCGTAGTACATCGCCGCGGCCGCACCCAACCGCAGGAAGGGGTCGCGGGCCTCGCGGGCGGCGCTGGTGGCCGAGATCTGTGCGCCGTCGCGTGCCAATGTCTTTGTGAGGACGTCCACGGCTGTTTCGGGGTGCGTTGCTTTGGGCGACAGCACTCGGTGCGGGTCGGATTCTGCGGTGGACAGATAGATGTGGTTTTCGATGCGGCCGCGAGTGAGAGCCACATAGAGCAATTGGCGGGTGAGATGTCCCGCGCCGACGATGTGGCACGCGTGTCCGGCGGTGAGTCCTTGTGCAGAGTCAATGGTGGCTGCATAGCCCAAGGTGACGTGTTTTTTGACGTAACGGGCGGGCAGGTGCACTGTTTGGCCGTTGCCGAGGTGGCGGGCGGTAATGCTGCCGTTTTTGTGGGTTTTCAGGATTTGGAAGCGGTAGCCGTTGCGGACGTAATCGGTGCGGCTCATGCGTAGCCAGCGGGCGTTGCGGCGGGTGCGGATCAAATCGCCGGGCGAGGCGGCGAGCCGGTCTGAGAGGGTGATTTCGTGGCCGCGCAGGGTTGCGGGGTCGGCAGACGCGAGGCGATCGAGTCGAGCCCGGGCGTTGAGGGTGTCGACGATGTCGTTGGTGGGGGCTAGCAGAATCGAGTCTCGGCCTGCGTCGAGGTCGGCGGCCCACGCGGTGTAGGCCATGTCGGCTGCGGTGTGGTCTGCGCCGACGTGTACACGGTGATGGTCGATGTAGAACCCGAGTCCCGAGGGGTCGCCTTTGCGGATCGCGAGGGTGGCGGCGCTTTCGGCGGTGGAGGCAAAGCGGACCAGCTGAGAGAGCGTCAGGGCGCCGGTTTCGTGGGCGATGTCGCGCAGCACGCCGCCAGCGGAGATGGACGCGAGTTGGCTGTCATCACCGACAAGGCGGATGCTGGCGCCACGGGCTAAGGCGTGGGTGATCACCGCGTCGAGTTCGAGTGTTCCGGCTTTGCCGGCCTCGTCGATGATGATGAGCGTGTCGCGTCCGATTTTGTTGAACCACGGTGGTGGGGCCGAGCGAGTTGTCGCCTTGGCCGGGTCGGTTGACCACACGTATTTGGCGATGGTGTCGGTTGGTGCGCAGAGATCCTCGCCGAGTTCGATGGCAGCTGCCGCCGTTGGGGCCAACCCGATGATGGTTCCTCCCGAGGCGCGCCAGGCATGTGAGAGTGTGGCCATCGCGGTGGTCTTTCCTGTACCGGCGGGGGCAAGCGCCAAAGCCAGCCGGCGACCACTACTGGCCATCTCTCCGACCAGCGCGACCTGGCCCTCGTTGAGTTGTTTGCCGCGTGCGGCCGACTCAGCCAGTGCCAGTTCGATGTCGATGTCTTCAACGGTGCGCCCGCCGAGCTGGCGGGCGGCTGCAAGGATGCGTCGCTCTGCGGCGAGCAGGTCCTCGCAGGTGTAAATCGTGCTGCCGTGGCGGGTGTAGACGCTGGTTCCATCGCGGCGGCGCAGCTGCGCAGGTTCTCCCATTTCGCCGTCGTCGACGTCGATGTGTTGGACCGACAGTGGCGCGGCCAGGGCGGCGTCAGTGATCTTGGCGGCCAGGGTGCTGTCGGCAGCATGTCCGGTGCACCGGACCAGCCGCTGCGCCTCGGCTAAGACGTGGTGGCGTTGCCAGGTTGCCCGCGACTGGGCCACGGTAGCGATGACTTTCGCTGCGTGCGCGGCGATCCACTGGTCATCGACAGCTTCGAGCTGCGGGCCCGGTGTGGACAAGACCGTGCCCAGCATGGCGGTCAATTCCCGCACGCCGCCCAAGACTTCAATGGCTTGGGCGCGCCACGTTTGGCGCTGCTCGGCTAATGATCGGGGCTCGTGTTTGGCTTCGCGGGTTTCCAGGGTCGCTTGTTGGGCCAGGGCGATGGTTTCCACGTGAGTCGGTTCGCGCCCGTGGGTGGCTTGGAATTGCTTGGCCAGCTCAGCGGTGCGAGCTTCAATCGCCAGCCGCCGCGAGGACCACGCGGTCATCAGCTCGGCAGACATTCCGACGATTTCACGCACCGGCCGCTTGCTGCGTCCCTCGGCAACAACGTCAGCGAAGTGCAGCTGCAGTCGCTGTCCGAGGTGGGCTTCCAGGCGCGTGTTGTACAGCTCGGAAGCGGCAACGGTGAACTGGTGCACAGGCTGACCGTCAAGCGCCAGCCAGCGCAGCACGCCGTCAGCGCCGACGGTGGCGACCTTGTTGGAGATGGCCACATGGGTATGAAGGTCGGGGTCACCCGCGCGCGAGTCACGATGGGTGAACGCGGCTCCGATCAGCCCAGTGGTGTCGACCTGAGCGACACCGTCAGCACCGGAGCGGGTGAACGCGGCGTGCGTTTCCAACCACGCCAGCGCATCTGCCACCGCCGCGTCATGGCATTCCTCGATGACTCTCGCGACGCCGAGCGGCGCGATCGCCCATAAGCTCGATACCGACTTCACGGGCGAAAATGTCAAGTCGTAGCCGGCGACTGCGGTGGTGCGGGCGCGGGTTTCTCGCGCGATGAAACCACTGAGTTCACGATCGTCGGCGGGCGCGCGGCCGTATTGCTCGGCGAACATTCTGCGCGCGACAACGGTGCGGATCGCAGCGCGCGTGGGCGCGTCGATGGGCGCGTTCCAGTGCAGTCCGGTCTCTTCGTTGTGGTCGCGGTAAGCCACGGCGAGGGCGCGTGCGAAGGTGGTCTCGCCATCGCGGATGTAGAACTTGCGGCCCAGTTTGGCGGCGTTGATCGCCGCGGTACCGCGAGCTCCCCGTGCGGTTTCATAAGCTGTGATCGCATCAGCGTTCGGGTGCAAACCCTCGCCGAACAACGCCTTCATTTGGGCTTCGGTGACCTGCGAGCCCTCCGGGACGGCCCACAGCTCGGCCACATCACTTGCTGGTGCCCGCCGCGCACCGGCTGATTCCAGCGAGGCCAGCCCTGAACCGAGCCAGCGGCCCGGGGATTCGCCTTTCGATGAGTAGTAGTCGATCAGCGGCGCCCGGCCACGGGCAGTGGAATCGACAGCCGCCACTTGCCGGATCAGGTATTGATACCCGTCACCAGCGGTGAGCTTGTGCGTCGTCATCGTCACTGCAGTGCCGTCCTTTCAGGCGCACGTTAGAGACCTCAGCGACGATCTGTCCTACGCAGACAGTGCAGTTCTTAAGAAACCCTTAGCCTTAATGCAAGAGGTGTGTGGTGTCTGGGGTGGTTGAAAACGGTTGATGCGTGGGGGCTTTTGGTGCGGGGGGAAGGCTGGGTTGGTCGGATGATGTTGTGGAGCAGTGGTTTTAGGAGACAGGGGAGGCGGACAAATGTGGACAAGCGTGATGTTGGTGGTTTTGGTAGAGCGGGGCGGTGCGTTCGTCGTATGGTGCGGCGATGGTGAATATCAACTCGAAATCGGCGGCGCGTAAGCGTGTTCGTGAAGCGCAGCTTCGAGCGAACGAGGCGCGCGTGGAGCGGGAGCGTCAAAACGTTGACGACGCCGCGTCAATTCTGGTCGAACTTGGCCGGCTGACGGCCGTGGATGAGTGGGAGGCAAACCGCATCCTCGAGCTGCGCGCCGAGGGGGAGCGGCGGCGCCACGAGCATCGCCAGGCGGCGGCTGCGGCAGTGGCTCGGATGCAGGGCCGCGGTGAAACGCTCACGGCGATCGCCGAATTGACCGGAATTAAAACCAGTGACGTTCGCGCAGTGCTGAAGTCGACGACCGCGCGCGCCGGCGCGGCGCCAGAAGCACTAGGCGCGGCCAACGGCGCGACGCCAGAAGCACTAGGCGCGGCCAACGGCGCGACGCCAGAAGCACTAGGCGCGACCAACGGCGCGACGCCAGAAGCACTAGGCGCGGCGCGCGCATGAGGGGTGAATGACGCAGCGGCACACGAGGACATGTCGGTCGCCTGGCTTAGTGTAGGCGCATGCGCGTTGAGTGGGGGATGCCGCTGTGGGTTGACCCGGTGGTGCACGCTGACGAATGCCGGCGCTTCGACTCGTACGTCGTGCGCGGCCCTGACGCTAGCGACTGTGATTTCTTCACGGGCGCAATCGGTGCGGACGGCTACGGCCGGTTCTTCGTCTACCGCGGAGGCAAAGGGATTTGTGTGCGACCGCACCGGTACGCGTTGGCGCGTCGGCTTGGGGTGGTGCTTCAGCCACACGAGCTGGGTTTGCACGAGTGCGATAGCCCGCTGTGTGTGAAAGTCTCTGCCCCCGAGGCCTCGCGCCAGCATGTGGTGGTGGGCACTCAGGCCGAAAACATGCGGCGCATGGCCCGGATGCGGCGCGGGGGAGGCCGTAGGTCGATTCCCAGTGACGGGTTATGGGCTCGGCGAGAGCGCTCGGTGGCGTTGCGCACGGTGTTGCGTGAACGCGGCTGGGATCGGGCGGAGGTGGAAGCGGCGCGACTCGGTGGTATGCCGACGTTGTGGTGAGGGTACGGGCACTGCTGCGGCCTGCGCTAGCGGTCGCGATGCGGTGCGACGCGCGGCCGGGTTGTGAGCGACCCGGTAGACGGCGGTGTGCATCGCCCAGTAGACGGCGACAATGTAGGCGCCAGGCACCACGCTGGTGGGATCGGGCCGACACGTCGACTGGTTCGCGTCGTGTGCGGTGGCGATGACCAGCAGAGCGGTGTTGGCCTCGTCTACGGTGTGGAACCGCAGTCCCGTTGGTCGTTCCCGTGTTCCATTCGCCCAGATCTTCAATTCGCGGATTTCCAGGCAGGGTGTGTCATTCGGCGTGTTGGTGGCTGGCGAGCAGTGGTGGTTGTGACCCATGTGGGCGTGGCCCACCGCTTGTGAACGAACTGCAGCCGTGCGCGCCGCGGCGCGCAGCAGCTGCGGTTGCAGCGGATAGCGTCCGTACTGCGGACCCCACGCATCGATCCATTCGACGGTGACGTTCTGCACATCGATCGCGACGATGAAGCCGTAGGTGGTCTTGCACGTGTAGGTGGCGCACGTGCGGCTCATCGCGACGGGATCGGCGGCGGAGACGAGTTGGCCGATGTGGAATCCATTGGGGCTGTTCATTGTCGCTGTCTGACGGGTTGATGATCGATGGCGCCGGTGATGCGGTCCCATGCTGTCAAGATCGCATCGCGCTCGTCATTGGACGCCAGGGCTAGCGATTCCTCGAGCGCTGCCTTTGCGGCCGAGAACTGCCGCTCGGTTATCGGGTCAGTGAGGCGTCGCTCGATGGTGGCGACCGCGATCGTCTGGCCGTCGCACGGGTCAACTAGTTCGTAGCTGGCAAAGGGTTCGGTGAGTTGGATGGCGCGGCGCGTGCAATCCACCTGGCCGTGGTAGGAGTCCAGCGCGGCGGTGGCATCGCGTCGATCCGGGTGCACGCTCATTGACAGTGCGCCGCGCTGGTGCTCGATGATGAGGTCATACATGGTTGGTCCTCGTGGTCTCAGACCGCTGCGGCCAGGGAAGCCAGCCCCCGGAGCCGGTCGGGTCGGAAGCCGCTCCAGTGTTCGGATCCGGCGACGATAACTGGCGCCTGCAGGTATCCCAGGCTCATCACGTAGTCGCGGGCGTCGTGATCTTCGGTGATATCCACGACGTCGTATTTCACGCCGTTTTTGTCCAGGAATTTGCGGGTGGCGGTGCATTGGACGCAGGCCGGCTTGGTGTAGAGGACGATATTCATTGGAGCCTCCTAAATGGTAGGGGAATGACGCTGCATTCGGTTATTAGTGTATCGGGTAATGCGTTGTGAGACAACTGGTATAGGCAATTTCGGCGAGTATATTTTAGCGTATTTCCTATCGCATTGTTCCGGCTTCGCGCATTTATGTCATTCGCCGATTTATCCGAATTGAGTCATTGCCTATTCGATGTGATCTTTTGGTACGGGCCTGGCCACCAGCCGAACTTTGTGTGCTGATGCCAAGCCCGTGAATTCTTCTTTATTGGCCGCCGGCGAGTAGGCGGACGACGAAGCCGCCAAGCCATTGGGCAACGTTGCTCGACACTGCGTTGCCGAATCCCATCGTCTGTTCGGAGCGGTTCCCGGTGACGCGGTAGTCGTCGGGGAAACGTTGGGCGCGGGCGTGCTCACAGGGGGTGAGCATTCTGAAGCGGCAGTCCTCGATCTCAATCGAGGAGGCTTCGACTAGGGCCGCAGAGTCCCGCGTGGCAACAGCGTGCAGGGGCTCTTCGGTGGTCTTGGCCTTACCTTTGCGGTAGGGGATCACCAGGGAGAGGTTGGGACGGGCGACGACTGAGGCCATGGGATCGTTGACGCTCTTGGTCATGTGGGCGATCCCCTGATAATCCAGGCCGCCGTGGTGCTTCTGGATGAAGGCGCCGGGCGGGACGGTGAGCCCTTGGTGGCCCCCACCGGTTCCGCCGCCCGTGGCCACGGCGGCCAGCGGGTCACCGATCGGGCTCACGTCGGCGTGGTTGCGTAACACGGTGATCCATGGCTGCGGAGTGAACAGGCCATCGGTCTCGCGAGTCATGCGGGTCCGAACGGGGTCGGCGGCGGTCGTCGGGTCGGTATTCCAAGAGCCTCCGGCGGGGAC
>NZ_JBYCLA010000188.1:0-3815 GCF_057473665.1 Mycobacterium sp. TH-M25 | reverse complement strand
CGATTTTCTGGCTCATCGCTGATCGAGCGTCAGCTATTTCGGTCATATCGCTCTGTCCGCTGAGCCCGTTCTCTTGAGCGTTGATCGATGCGACCATCGCGTTCCACTGCTGGCCCAAATGTTCGACCACAGCGCAGTCATTAGAAGCAGCTTGTCGATCCTCGTGGTGCACTGCCCAAAACGCCGCTGCAGCGCACAGGATCAGCACGGCCAGGCAGCTCGCCGCCCACAGCATCCGTTTTCTGGGTGGTCGCGTGCCCAGTTTCATTCTCCCCTCACCAGGTCACCATATACACGACCGCTGACCGTTACGACGATTCGTCTTGCGACGCAGTGGGGGGCGGATCGTCGTTGCGATCGTGGGCAGACCGGTCCGGCCACGGAGTGTTGGGCATGATGCCGTACATGGAGGCCTCATAGCCCGGCTGCTCTGCGGCACCGCGTCTGCGAAGGAGTTCCTCCACGTCGGTGTTTATAAATTCCTCATGTGCCTCGCGTAAACGCTTGTGGCGCAGCAATATAACGGTTACGACGCCCGCGATGATGAACGTCAGCAATGAAACCTTGGCTGCCGCAGCGGCGATATCCCAGGCGCTCACGTCCGCGGTGGATAAGGTGGCGACGGCGAACATGGGCTGGTTGGTGGGTGTACTAGCGAGGCGCGGTCATGACGGGAACGGAGGGTGCCGGAGTAACACCACCGACAGGCACGCCGCCGGTAAAGGTAAATGCTCCGCCGCAGCCGTCAGGAATGTAGTAGGTCGCGGTCGGGTTCAGCGCCGACAGATTCGCCATCTGATTGGGCGTGATCGAGTGCCACGGTCCGAAGTGGTCACCGAGTGACAACCCGCCGAGACTTCCTTTGCCGGGCAGGAGCGTTCCCGCTTCTCCTGGGGCGTTCTTCGACCAGATGCTGCCGTTGATATCGAGCTTTGAAATCCGCTGTGCCTCATAGGTGTTGGCGACCCAGCGTTGAAGTTGTTGGTGGCCGTTGACGGTCACGGTGCGCGTATAACTGGTGAAATCTTGACCCGTGATGCGGAACTTGTACGCCTCGGGCAGCGATGCGAACGGGGCATCGCTGTCGGCGACCCAGGTGCGGCCCGGGGTGTAGAAATTTGACGGCCCGCCTGGGCGCGCGGCCACTCCGTCAAGCGGGCGGTGTTCAAAGGTGGGCGGCGGAGGTGTTGAGCCAACATAGGGGGGTGGCGAATAGTTGTCCCACTGACCGAAGCGTTCGTCACCGACGAAGGGGTGATCGGGGTCGACCACGGCGTTGGTTGGGGGATCTGGGATAGGCGAGTTGCTTGCGTCCTGCTTGAAGTCGGTGAACATGATCTTGCCCTCGCCGGCGGTGGCAGTCTGAAGTCGTGCGCCTACTCGTGCATCGGCTTCGGTCAACTCTGCTGCCTTGGCTCGGAGATCGGCAGTGTGCTCGACGCCGAGCTGCTCGCGCTCTAGATATTCGTCGAGATTGTTCGTGGGCCGGGAGTTGAGAGCTGTGTAGTCCTCGTCCACCACGAAGCCGTCATTCTGGACATCTTCGAGGTTGTAGAGCAGGCCGCGGTGCATGCTGTTCAGATCACCGGCACTGGTGCGGGCGATACCGGCAGCCTCGCGTAGGTCATCGGCGCTGAAAGACGCCTTCTGGAAATCCCACCCGACGTGCTCGCGCAGGGCGTCGGCCGCTTCACCGGTCCAGTCGAGGGAGTGGGCCTGGTTGCGGACTTGGGCGAATGTCGACTCTCGGTGGTCGGCAACCTTGGTCCAGTGCTTCGCGGCTTCTTCCAGGTGGTCGACGTTGTAGGCGAGCGCCTCTGACAACGGCATCATGGCACTACGTCGTCGATGCGGGCCGCGCTGCCTTCGTCGGTGCCGACGTACTCCGCTGCCGCTTTTTGAACGCGAGCGGCGGTCTCCGTTAGTCGGTTTCCGAACATCGCGTGCCCTTCGGCTACCTGAGCGTGAATCGCGGCGACGGCCACCGCTGACGCGGCCGCGGAGGTTACCGATGGTGCCGCGGCTATTCCCGCGAACGTCGCGCCCTTGGCGGTCCAGTCGGCGTGGGTCAGCATCAGCTCTGGCGCAGCTACACGAAGGTTCCCCATGCCGAACACCTCCCTGTGGGTAGAACGGTTGCTGCCATATTAATGCCGCGCTGCCCATGTGGCAGTGGACTTATTCACTGCTTGTCAGTAGCCGACGCTACCGTCACAGTCATAACCGACGACCTCGACTGGTTCGCCACCTTGTCGGAGCCGGTGCGGTTCGCGTCGTGGTCCGACTCGGGCGCCGGGCTGCCGCCGAGCCTAATCGCGCAGTCGCCGCGGCGGTATCGCGCCACGAACGGGAGCACCGACCCGGCTACTGGCTGCTGGTCGCTGCGGCCGCGGTACGCGCAAGCTTTGGGGGCACCATCACACGAAGCGGCCGCGGTGCTTGAAGGCGGAAAGCCGCTTTAACTGCTAAAACGCTTGGTGCCCCCGGCAGGATTTCGAAAATGCCGCCCCGCCCGGCGTCAGCACCGGCAGTTAGCTGCGAAAATCCGCCTCCACCTGCCGATATGCCCGTAAACTCGACACGCCCTCGCGGAAGTGGCATACTTGAGCACGAGCAAGGTACGGGTTCTGCGGCTTTAGCCCCACGACCTGTCTGGCCCCGGTCTACAGCTACGGCACGCCGGGGCTGCTCTATATCTAGTGGCAGTTCGAAACGTGAAGGATATGCGCTAGAGGCGCGTACAGGTCGACGCCACTATTTTGGCCCAGATGCCGGTGCCGAACTGCCGACGAGACCAAGTCCGGCAGCCACAGTAGATGCTCATGCCTCGGCGATGCCTGGATCATGTGGCATCGCCGGCAGATAGCGCCCTCCTTCCTTAGGTCTTTGACGATGCTGGCGTCGTAGCTGCGGTTTCTCTGCATGCGGCGCTGTTCGAGGATCATCATGTGTACACCTTCGTCGACCAGCGGCCCGCCTCCGGCGCACAGTAATCTCCCGACCTGCAGGAAGCAGGCAGCGCCGCATCGCCTGATCCTGCGGTCATGGGAATCTTGATCACGACGATGCCCACCTCCCTGCCTTGCGGGTCGCCCAGAAACTCAGCGACGCTACGGGCGCGAGCGCGACCCGCGGGCGTCTTCAGCTCGTCGGAGGTATGCCAGAAATTGTCACCAACGACCTTGTCTAGACCTATACGGAGGCTCGCGAGTTCGTCGCGGTGAACGACGACCGCGGACAGCATGTAGAACTCGCTACGGCGGCTAACGTCCGAGTCGTCGAGTTGAAAGGTCTCATCGAGAAACGCGATGTACCCGCCGGGCGCCCGCGCATACGCCTGCAGCAGGATGTTCTCGGCGCCGTTCTGCCGAACCCAACCGCCACGCGACACCCACACACCGTATTCCAGCGCCCAGACGGGGCAGGGCGTCCGGGCTGGTTCGACGGCCGCGGGCATGCCAGTGCGACGTACGCGATCACCCAACCCGGCCAGCGGGTTGTGACGTTCCGTCCGCATCACGCGGAAGCGCTGGGGGACACGATCGTTTGATGAACGTTCGACGTTGAGCCTCATGGCAGCGGTTGACGCCAGGTTGCCTACACAACCGGACTCATACAGATTTGCGCGCTGCGTCCGCCAACCGTGCCCGCAGGACAGCCATGACCAATCTGAGCGGTAGCGTCTCGGCGGATAGACCCGAGTTGCACGACGCGCACATCGCGGCCAGATTCTCGTCGTCGTCCAGCTCGGCATCGGACATCCCTCAGATGCGGCCGTCGTGAACCGAGATCAGGTGCCCAACATCCAGCGCTAC
>NZ_JBYCLA010000187.1:0-6758 GCF_057473665.1 Mycobacterium sp. TH-M25 | reverse complement strand
GCGCCGCACGGGCGATACGTATCAATCGCCGGCGCAGGGCATTTCAGCCACGAAGAAAACCCCGACGACGTCAACGGCCACCTGTCGCGGTTCCTCGATCGGGTTTACCGGTCTCCACTCAACTGACGCACGCCCCGGTGGACACCGGCGTGGTGTCACCGATGTGCGAAAGCTCGGGGTCCACTTCCTTGGCGGTCAATACAAAACCGGTGTCGTTGTCGTCGACCGCCGCGCCGAACACGACACCGATCACCTGACCCTCCAGGTTGATCAGCGGCCCGCCTGAATTGCCTTGTTCGACATCGGCTCTGACGGTGTAAACCTCACGGTTGATGGTCGCTGTGCGGTAGATGTCGGGCCCGTTGAGTTCGATGAGTTCGCGGATCCTGGCCGGCGTCGCGATGAATCCACCGCCGCCCGGGTAGCCCATCACGATGGCCTCGGTACCCGATGTCACCGGGGCGTTGGCGAACGCCAGCGGCCCGGCCGGCAGATGGGGCACCGACAAGATCGCGATGTCGACGGTCGGGTCGTAAAACACGACGGACGCATCGTAGGGATTGCCACTGGCCTCCACCGTGACGGTGCTCGAGCCGGCGACAACGTGCGCATTGGTCATCACGCGATCCGGTGAGAGCACAAACCCGCTGCCCTCCAGTACTTTCGAGCAACTCGGTGCAACTGCCCGAACCTTGACCACACTCGGTTCGGTTTTGGCGACGACCGGACTCTTGGCCAGCACCGAGTTCGGGGCGGCGACCGCGACGACCGGTGTGCGGCTGAACGGTTCGAGCACCTGCGGCAGACCCGACGTGTCCAGCAGCGCAGCCAACCGCTTGGGCACCGCCTTCAGCCATTCCGGCGCATAGTGGTTGACTTCGCCCAAAACCCGCGAACCCCGCACTGCCGCAGCCAAACTGGGCTGTCCTGCCGATGACGTCAACGGAGTTGCCAGCATCCACGCCGCCACCAGCACCACGACCAACTGCACCGCCACACCGATCAAGGAGTCGACGAATCGTATCGACTTGCTGTGGATCGCGCCGCGGACCGCGCGGCCCAACACCACACCGGCGACCTCACCGACCACCACCAGCCCCAGGATCAGGAACATCGCGGCGAACAGCTTCGCCCGCGGCGCGGCGACGTGCGCGACCAGGTGCGGGGCCAGCAGCACACCGGCGATCGCGCCCAGTAACACACCGACGAAAGACAGCAGCGAGCCGAGCGCACCCGAACGCCAGCCCGAGGTCGCCGCGATGAACGCGACTGCCAGCACCGCGATGTCCAACCACTGTGAGGAGCTCATCGCCCATCTTCCTCGTCGCCGACCAATGCCGTCGCTTCGTCCAGTTCGCGAACATCGCTGGCATCCCAGGGCTGTGCCCAACCAGCGACATCCAACATCGCGGAGATCACCTGGCCGGTAAAACCCCAGACCAGCATCTCGTTCAACAGAAATGCCGGGCCGGCGAAGCGGCGGCTGAAGGTGCGGCGGTACACCATCAGCCGATTGGCGGGATTGATGAAGGCCCGGATCGGGACTCGCGCCACGATTGCGGTTTCCGCTCGATCCACGACGGCCACCGGCCCCGGATTCGGCGAGTACGCCAGTACGGGGACGACGTGGAAACCCGACGGCGCAATGAACGTTCGCTCCATCGTGACCAGTGGATGCAGTCGGCTGATGTCTAGACCGGTCTCCTCGCGCGCCTCGCGCAGCGCGGTGGCCACCGGCCCGTCGTCACCGGGATCGGCCGCGCCACCGGGAAAGGCGGCCTGACCGCCGTGGTGGCGCAACGACGCCGCCCGAACAGTCAGCAGCAGATCGGCATCGCCGGGCAGGGAATCAGGTGCGGCGCCGGGCGCGGCTGCCGACGGGCCGGAGAACAGCACCAGCACCGCCGCCTCGCGTCCTCTGTTGCCCGCCAGCGTTTTGGACGCGGACACCATCGCGAGAACATCGGCGGGCAGCCGCCGCCGGTAGGCGTCGGGTATGTCGGCGACGTTGTCGACCAGCGGCCGCAACCAGGGTGGGCCGAGTTCGGGCGTCAGCAGATCTGCCCCAGCCGCGTGATCAAGGCGTTGGGATGTGCCGCCTCCGGTCACCGGCGCCCCCTTCGCGCATCCAGCCGCCCGACTGCATCCATGATCTCGTCCGCAGTCGCGAAAGCGCGGGGCAGCGTTTTTACAACGCTACCGTCTGAGTCCAACACGACGGTCGCGGGCATCACGTTGGGAACCCGCAAGGCCGACGCCACCCGACGGTCACCGTCTTGCAGCGTCGGCAGCCGGACGCCAAGTTCGGCCAGCCGCAGCAGGGCCGCGAGCTCGTTCTCGTCCTGGTGGACGGTCACCACCGTCACCGCGGGGCCGACCCGTCGTTGATACTCCGCCATCGCCGGGAGTTCGGCCGTGCACGGGGCGCACCAGTACGCCCAGAAGTTCAGCACGACACGGTGCCCGGCCAGCGCGGGGCCGACGTCGACGATCGAGCCGTCACCGGCGCATTCGACCATCACGTCACGCAGCGTCGCCGAGCCGGGCTGCCCGTCCGGGCGCGGACACGGCGCGAGGTCGGCGCGCCGGCGCGGCCCGGCCAGGGCGGCGGGGGTGTCGGCGGCGCGGTGGTCGCGGACGGACCCGGCCACCGGGTTGGTCGAGGGATGCGACCCATCACGCAGAGCGATCCCGAAGGCGACGAGCAACGCCGCGACCATCAGCAGGATCGCGAGGGTCCAGCGGGCGTTGCGGTTGGTCAACATCGGAAATCTGACAGCCCGGCCATCGCCAGTAGGTGTTCGGTCTCCGGGCCGGTCACCAGCGCGGCGGCGATCTCCGGCTCGGTGGGCCCCGTGCCGTAGGACGGGCAGTCCTTGGCCACCACGCAGACGCCGCAGGCCGGTTTGCGGGCATGGCACACCCGGCGACCGTGAAAGATCACCCGGTGGCTGAGCAGCGTCCAGTCCCTGCGCTCGATCAGCTCGCCGATCGCGTGCTCGACCTTCACCGGATCCACCGCGGTGGTCCAGCCCCACCGCCGGACCAGCCGACCGAAATGGGTATCGACGGTAATTCCGGGCACGTCGAACGCATTGCCGAGAATCACGTTGGCCGTCTTACGACCCACACCGGGCAGCGTCACCAACTGATCCATGGTGTTGGGGAGTTCGCCGTCGAAGCGCTCCACCAATGCTTGACCGAGACCAATCAACGACGTCGCTTTGTTGCGGTAAAAGCCGGTCGGTCGAATGAGCCTTTCGAGCTCCTCGCGGTCCGCCTGCGCATAGTCCACCGCGGTGCGGTAACGCTGGAACAACGCCGGGGTAGTCAGATTTACCCGCTTGTCCGTGCTCTGCGCCGACAGGATCGTCGCTACCGCCAGCTCGAGCGGCGTGGTGAAATCCAGCTCGCAGTGCGCGTCCGGAAATGCTTCTGCCAGTGTGCGGTTCGTTCGCCGAGCGCGACGCACCAGGCCGGTCCGGGTCTCCGATGCAAAGCGACGGGCAGCGACGGCCGAAGGGCCGGCCGATCCTTTGGTGGCGGCCCGAGAAGGCTTGCCCATTGTCACCTCGACGACAGTAGGAAATTCGTGATCCCGCTGAGACCTTAGCCGTGTTTACTGACTGCTTGTGTCCTGGTTGCTGGTTGCATTCACCCCGGGGTTGCTGATGCTGGCGACTTTCGGGCTTGAACGGCTTGAAGCGGGCTTGGGAAAAGAGACCGTCTGCGCAACTGACGTCGCCGAATTTCTCGAGCAAGCCAAGCCGATAGATGTGCGCACATTGGCCCGGGACGGAATGCCCGAGGCGCTAGACCGTCTGCACCGCCGGACGGTCAGCTACCCCGGCGAGGGGTCCTACCTGCCCAGCCGCGACGAGTGGCCGACCGATCAGATACTGCTGGCCGCCGTGGCGCCGGCCGCCAATCAAGCCGGCTCCGCGGGACGCCGGCATCAGCATTCAGGATCGAATCGGCAATTTGCGCCGCGTCACCATGCCAATCGTGTGTAGCGTTGGCACGTCGAGTCAAAGGCTCGCCTTTTAGACTCAGCATGCACAGCAGTGCCTACCGGAGTTCTTCTGAATAGCTAAAGGGGCAACGTGGACGAGATCCTGGCGAGGGCCGGAATCTTCCAGGGGGTCGAACCGAGCGCCGTCGCCGCGCTGACCAAACAGCTGCAACCCGTCGACTTCCCGCGTGGACACACAGTTTTCGCGGAGGGCGAGCCGGGTGATCGGCTCTACATCATCATTGCCGGCAAGGTGAAGATCGGCCGCCGTTCGCCGGATGGTCGGGAGAACCTGCTGACCATCATGGGTCCGTCCGACATGTTCGGTGAGTTGTCGATCTTCGACCCGGGGCCACGGACCTCGAGTGCCACCACCATCACCGAGGTGCGCGCGGTGTCGATGGACCGCGACGCGTTGCGGGCCTGGATCGCCGATCGGCCCGAGATCGCCGAGCAGCTGCTGCGGGTACTGGCCCGTCGGCTGCGCCGCACCAATAACAACCTCGCCGACCTCATCTTCACCGACGTTCCCGGCCGGGTCGCCAAGCAGCTGCTGCAGCTCGCTCAGCGATTCGGCACCCAAGAGGGCGGCGCGATGCGGGTGACGCACGACCTGACCCAGGAAGAGATCGCTCAGCTGGTCGGCGCGTCGCGGGAGACCGTGAACAAGGCGCTGGCCGACTTTGCCCACCGCGGCTGGATTCGCTTGGAGGGCAAAAGCGTGCTGATCTCGGACTCCGAGCGGCTGGCCAGGCGCGCGCGCTAGCCGTTTTGCGTCGAAGTCGACGTTAGCGACAACGTCACTCGACCTTTCGCGCGCTGGCGTCGATCTCGGCGCGCGCTAACGCCGCAGGTAGTCCAGTTGGGCCTGCACCGACCATTCGGCCACATCCCACAGCTCTTCATCGACGTCGGTGTAGACGTGCTCGACGACCTGACGTGTGGTGGCGTCGGCGCCGAGTTCACCCAATGCCGAGCGGATCTGCTCGAGCCGTTGCCGGCGGTGGGCGAGATATTCGTCGGCGACCGTTTCGATGTCGGGCAGTTCGGGCCCATGTCCGGGCAGCACCGCCCGCCGGCCGAGTCCCCGTAGACGCTGCAGCGAATCCAGGTACTGGGCCAGGCTGCCGTCGTCGTTGTCGATCACGGTCGTCCCGCGCCCCAGCACGGTGTCGGCGGTCAGCACGGCGTCGTCGAGTACGAAGCACAGCGAGTCGGCGGTGTGGCCCGGTGTCGCCCACACCGTGATCCGCAGTCCCGCGGCGTCGATCACCTCGCCATCGGTGAGCTCGGCGGACATGCCGCGCAGAAATCCGCTGCCGGCCGAGCGGACCGGCGCACCGGTCGCCTCGACCAGCTTGTCGATCGCGTCGGTGTGATCGCCGTGCCGGTGGCTGATCAACACCAGAGCGATGCGGCCGACGCCGGCGACCGCGGCGACGTGCGCGTCGTCATCGGGTCCGGGATCGACGACGACGACCTCGTCGCTGCCGGGGGCCCGCAGCACCCAGGTGTTGGTGCCCTCCAGCGTCATCGTGCCGGGGTTGTCGGCCAGCAACGCCGAGGCCGTGCCGGTCACCGGACGCAGTCGTCCGTAGGCGGGATGCTCGAGGGCGCCGGTCACCTGCCGTTACCCGACCTCGACCACCAGTTCGATCTCGACCGGCGCGTCCAGCGGCAGTTCGGCCACGCCGACCGCCGAGCGGGCGTGCACCCCGGCATCGCCGAAGATGCCGGCCAGTAGATCCGACGCGCCGTTGACCACGCCGGGCTGGGCGTTGAATCCGGCTGCGGAAGCGACGAATCCGACCACCTTGACCACCCTGGTCACCGAGTCGACGCCGACCAGCGCGTCGATGGCCGCCACGGCGTTCAGCGCGCAAATCCGGGCGAGTTCATTGCCCAGCTCGGGCGTGACGTCGGCGCCGACCTTGCCCGACCGGACAAGCTTGCCGTCCTGCATCGGCAGCTGGCCGGAGGTGTAGACCAGATTGCCGGTGCGCACGGCGGGGACATAAGAACCGAGGGGCGCCACGACGACCGGCAACTCGAGACCGAGCTCTGCGAGCCGGGCCGTGGCGGTCATTTCGGACGTTTCAGATACGCGACGTGCTGCTCGCCGGTCGGGCCCTGGAGCACGGAGACCAGCTCCCAGCCGTCGGCGCCCCACTGGTCGAGGATCTGCTTGGTGGCGTGGGTCAGCAGCGGGACCGTTGCGTACTCCCAGGTTGTGGGTTGGCTCATATCGCGAGCTTATCGGCAGCGCCATACGCCTCGGTGGTTAGCATGCTGGGGTGGCGACCACATCGAGCGAGGGCAGCACCGTCGGCTGGCCTTCGCGATTGTCGAAGGCCCGTCTGCACTTCGTGACCGGCAAAGGCGGCACCGGCAAATCGACGGTTGCCGCAGCGCTGGCACTGACTCTCGCTTCCGGTGGTCGCAAGGTGTTGCTCGTGGAAGTCGAAGGACGTCAAGGCATTGCGCAACTCTTCGATGTTCCGCCGCTGCCGTACAAGGAGCTCAAGATCGCCAGCGCTGAGCGCGGCGGTCAGGTGAACGCGCTGGCGATCGACATCGAGGCCGCGTTTCTGGAATACCTCGAGATGTTCTACAACCTGGGCCTCGCCGGCAAGGCGATGCGACGGATCGGCGCGATCGAGTTCGCCACGACGATCGCACCGGGGCTGCGCGACGTCCTGCTCACCGGCAAGATCAAGGAGGCGGTGATCCGCGTCGGCAAAGGGGC
>NZ_JBYCLA010000186.1:0-2714 GCF_057473665.1 Mycobacterium sp. TH-M25 | reverse complement strand
CTCGAGTTGGGTTGCGAGTTCCTCGATAGTCGGTGGGTCGTGCGGACCCTCGGGATCTTGGGCATCCATGTCGTCGATGTCGTCCATGTCATCGATTGTCCATGGCCATGAGAAAGTCCCCATCTGTGGCCAGTAGGAAGTCCCCACTGGTGGCCATGTAAAAGTCCCCACTCCTTTGCGGGCTCGTCGTGTCTTTTCCGGGAGCTGTGGGCCTGGGCGGTGACGGTGATAGCGCCAACTGTCACCACACCGCCCAGGGAGCTCTATTGAAGTCTGCAAGGGAGCGTATGAACATCATTTCGGCGTATCGCCAGGTCGGGTCGTATCGCGGCGCGGCTGAGCTGTGCGGCACCACCCACAAGACGGTCAAGCGGGTCATCGAGCGGGCCGAGGCCGGTGGCGAACCGCCACCGCGGGAACCGCGTCCGCGCAACGTCGACGCGTTCACCGACCTGGTGGCGGGTCGGGTTGAGCAGTCGAACGGCAAGATGTCGGCGAAACGGATGCTGCCGGTTGCCCGCGCGGCCGGGTATCAGGGTTCAGCCCGCAACTTCCGCCGGCTGGTAGCGGAGCAGAAAGTGTTGTGGCGCAAAGCCAACAGGCATCAACGCCGCCCTGCGGTGTGGTCGCCGGGTGACTATCTGGTGATGGACTGGGCCGAGGCAGCACCAGGGTTGATGGTGTTCTGCGCGGTGCTGGCGTACTCGCGATGGCGGTTCGTTCGGTTCGCCGCTGACGAGAAGGCCTCGACCACGTTGGCGATGATCGCCGAAGCCCTTGAGGCGATCGGAGGAGTCCCGGCCAAGATCCTGGCCGACCGGATGGGCTGCCTCAAAGGCGGGGTGGTCGCCAATGTCGTGGTGCCCACGCCGGATTACGTGCGGTTTGCCTCGCACTATGGGTTTGTTCCGGACTTCTGTCACGGCGCGGATCCGCAATCGAAGGGCATCGTGGAGCACTTGTGCGGTTACGCCCAGGACGACCTGGCCGTTCCGCTGCTGACCGAAGCCGCCCTCGCCGATGAGCAGGTCGATCTGCGTGCCCTCAATGCCCAGGCCGAACTGTGGTGCGCCGAGGTCAACGCCGACGTGCACTCAGAAATCTGCGCCGTGCCCAACGATCGATTGCTCGACGAGCGCACCGTCTTGACGGCGCTGCCCTCGCTGCGGCCGACGATTGGTTCTGGTTCGGTGCGCCGCAAGGTCGATGCCCTGTCGTGCATCCGATACGGCTCAGCCCGCTACTCGGTGCCTCAGCGACTTGTCGGCGACACCGTGGCCGCCGTCGTCGATCATGGCGCCCTGATCATCTTGGAGCCCGCGACCGGGGTGATCGTCGCTGAGCACGAACTCATCGGCCCGGGCGAGACCTCGCTCCTCGATGAGCACTACGACGGTCCCCGCCGGGCACCCTCACGCGGTCCACGACCGAAAACCCAAGCAGAAAAACAGTTCTGCGCCCTCGGACCCGAAGCCCAGCAGTTCCTCGTCGGTGCCGCCGCGATCGGCAACACGCGGCTGAAATCCGAACTCGACATCCTGCTCGGATTGGGGGCCGCTCACGGTGAACAGGCCTTGATCGACGCGTTGCGCCGGGCGGTGGCATTTCGGCGGTTCCGCGCTGCTGACGTGCGCTCGATCCTGGCCGCTGGTGCCGGCACCCCGCAGCCCCGCCCCGCCGGGGACGCTCTGGTCCTCGATCTGCCCAGCGCGGAGACCCGCTCGTTGGAGGCCTACAAGATCAGCACCACCGATGGGACTGCCTCATGACCGCCACTGCTAAGCCGGTAGCGCCGGCCTCGGTGGCACCGTTGGCTGCAGACCTCGACGCCGCGCTGCGACGGTTGAAGTTGGCCACCGTGCGTCGCAACGCCGCCGAGGTGTTGCAGGTGGCCAAGACCCAACGCTGGACCCCTGAGGAGATCCTGCGGACGTTGGTCGAGGCCGAGATCGCTGCCCGCGATGCCTCCAACACCGCCAACCGCCTCAAGACCGCGGCGTTCCCGGTCACCAAGACCCTCGACGGGTTCGACCTCGGCGGATCGTCAGTCACCCAGGCCACGTTCGACTACCTGTCGAGTCTGGAATGGATTCGGGCACAACAGAATCTGGCGGTCATTGGCCCGCCCGGTACGGGCAAGAGTCATCTGCTCATCGCTTGCGGGCATGCCGCCGTGCACACCGGCTTCAAGGTCCGTTACTTCACCGCCGCCGACCTGATCGAGGTCCTCTACCGAGGTCTGGCCGACAACACCGTCGGCAAGATCATCGACTCGCTGCTGCGGGCCGATCTCCTACTCGTTGATGAGATCGGATTCGCCCCGCTCGATGACACCGGCACCCAACTGCTGTTTCGGCTGGTAGCCGCAGGCTACGAACGCCGCTCGCTGGCCATTGCTTCACACTGGCCCTTCGAGCAGTGGGGACGCTTCCTGCCCGAACACACCACCGCCGCCAGCATCCTCGACCGACTACTGCACCACGCCACCATCGTCATCACCTCCGGCGAGTCCTACCGAATGCGCCACGCCGACCACAAGAAGGGAGCCGCCAAGAATTAGCCAATCACCCGCACAGGGATGGGGACTTTTCCTGGCCATAACCGGGGACTTCCACCTGGCCATTGACAACTCATTGCGTCGCTTGGCACGCTCGCTTTGCTTACCAGGGCAACGACGGTGGCATTTCGTGCATGAACGCGTTAGCCGGCGCCGG
>NZ_JBYCLA010000185.1:0-8779 GCF_057473665.1 Mycobacterium sp. TH-M25 | reverse complement strand
AGTCAGAGTCAGCCGCCGCGCCGTCTGCCGCTCCGCAGATGTCGGCGCCGTCGGCGCACCCGGCGCGCCGGCGCCCGCCGCAACACCGGCTGTCCCGTCGGCCGGTTCCCCCGGCGTCCCCGCCGCCGGCCGCGGCCCCGGCCCCACCAGCGCCGCGGCCACCGCGACCGGAACCGGCCAGGGACAGCCGAGCGTCAAGACACCCAAGCTCGACCCGGGAGCGGTGAAATGAGCTGTGGTAGAGGACTTTTCCCGTGACCGTTAGCAACGACTTCGACAACTTGATCGGGAAGGTCGGGGCGACCAGTGACACGCTGCCGCCCGCTGATAACGGCAAACCCCGCGCTCCGGGGGTGGACCCACGCCTGAGTGCAGCCGTAGATGACACATCGACACAGGGCCACAAGGCCCGCAGCGCTGTGTCCGATCGTGGAGAGAAGACCGACAAGTACACCAAGGGGCTGGCGGGCATTCAAGACCGCGGCGCCAAAGGCGTCAACGGCATCGGCGATGGCGCCGGAAACGGCGCGGGCAGCCGTGCAGGCAGTGGATCCTTCATGCCTCAGATGCCGCAGGTTCCTCAACAGTCAGAGTCAGCCGCCGCGCCGTCTGCCGCTCCGCAGATGTCGGCGCCGTCGGCGCCCTCGTTGCCCGCACCCGCCGGTGTTTCCAACATCGACCCGAAAATCCTTTCCGCGCTGATTCAGGCGGTCAAAGAGCGGTCGGCAGCCGAGTCGGCGAATGGCGACAGCCCGCGCCTGGGACGTGACTCGCACCGGTCGACCGCAGAGGGCTCGGCGACCGCACCGCAAGAGCGACAGCCGCTGGACGTCTCCGAGGTTTCGCTGGAGAAGTATCCGGGCGACGCGATGTCACAGGATGACGTCGCCGACATCGTCGATCAGGCGCTGACCATCAACGGCATCCCCAACGATCCGGCACTGCGGGAGCAGTGGCAGGAGCTGTACCAGCACATGGCGCAGCATGAGTCGAGCAATAATCCGAATGCCGCCAACGACTCTGACACAAATGCCACTGGCTCCATCATGGAAGACGGCAGCCACGCCAACTCCAGTCGCGGTATGTGGCAGTGCATTCCATCGACATTTGCCGCCTACCACATGGGCGGAACGTCGAACAGCATCTACGACCCCGTAGCCTCCGCGGCCGCCAGCATCAACTACGTGATGGAGACATACAACGTGTCCCCGAGCGGCGACGGACTGTCGTCGTTCATGAACCGCGAGGGCGTCGGCAGCAGCAACAGCTATCAAGGCTACTGAGCCGATTCATCAATCCTTGTGATCTCTATTTTAGAGAATCACGTGGGCGCCGGCGACACGCCGAAGCACCGCGTTCAGCTCAGTCGGGTAAACCTCTGCAGGGGTCGTACCGTGACCGCCATGCCCCGCCGAGACAACGGTGACGACGCTGTGTCGGATGCCGATCCCACATCTTCGGCGACTCAGTCGATCAGTGACTACGACCGGTACCTGATCAAGCGCATGGTTGCCCTGGGCGCCCACCTCATGCTGTTGAAGAGGAAGCAGAAGATTCCGGCCTACAAGAAGTGGCCGGTGGCCCCTGCCGTCACTCTGGAAGAGGCTGAGAGCCATCTCGCCAAGGGCGGAAACATCGGTGTGAATCTGCGGCTGTCCAACCTGGTGGTCCTCGACGCCGAGAACAGCGCCGCCACCGCGAGTTTGAGGGCGGCAGGCTTCGTCCCAACGGTGATTCCGGCGAAGTCCCTCATGAAGGAACCGCTCAACCCCGCCGACGACAAGCGCGGCGGCAGCCATGTGTGGCTGCGGGTGCCCGCCGGGATCGATCCTTACCACTTGGCATCTGACCGCATCGGGATCATGCTCCCCGGAGGCGGAAAAATCGATGTCCTGGCAGGCCCGCGATTCATCGTCGCACCACCATCATCTCTCGACGCGGCTCCGGACAAGACCTACTGCGCCGGGTTGCACGGATCGCTGGATTCAACGGTGCAGTGCGACCTCGACGTCGCCCCGCTGTGGTTGTTCGATCCGAACGCCGCCGGTGATGCCACCACGCCCGGTCTGCGCCCGTTCGAGCGCGGTTGCCCTGCGGACCTGGAGCCGTTGCGCGGCATTCTGGTTCCCGACCCGCCACAAATTCGCGTGGCCCGCGATGCCCGCTCGGCGGAGCTGTCCAACGAAATCGATTCAGTCAGCTGGGACGACTGGATCAATGCCGACGCCCGCATGCACCCGACTGCTCAGCGCGACACCTGCGGTTGCCAGATCTGGTACTGGCACGGCGCCAGCAACGAGAAGTCGGCCACACTGCACGAGAACTGTGTGGAAATGGGCAACGGCGCGCACATCTGGTCGGGCACCATGCGCCGCGACCTCGACGTCGACGCGCTGCACCTGTCCCGGCTGGACCTCGCGGTCGCGTTGCGCGGCGGTGGCGGACTCGACGGCGGCGAGCGCAGCAGACTGCGCCGCAGTGTCGCCGCTGATGTGGGCATCCACCTCGGAGCCGAGCCCCAAGATTTCGACGTCGTAACCCCCGACTACTACCGGAGACTGGCCGACAAAGCGGAGCTGTTCGGTGACCGGGCCGGGGCGGCCTCGTACCGCAGTCTGGCGGCTCGCATGCAGCGGTTCATCGAGCGCGACTCGCTGGAGGGCCGTTTGCTTCCCGGTCAGCGTGACGCCGGGTCCGCCGTGGCCGGTGCGGTCGACAACAGGTCACCCGATGACATCCCGATAGTGGACGCGCCTCCAGGAGCCGCCACTGACGGCGCGGCAGAACGCAAGTCGCCCTACGGCGGCAGGGTCCGGGTCGTCAACAACACCACCATCCGCAGCTTCCCCGGCGTTCCGCTGGACGACATGCCGTTGCCGCGCGAGAACGAGATGCACGAGTACCCGATGCCGGAACCTCCACCGGAGTTCACCGCGGTGTGGGCCGCACGCACCGAGATGCTTCCAGTGCTCGCGCCGCTGGCCAACCGGGCGCTGCACCGCTATGTCAAGCACGAGTGGATCTTCGCTGCGACACCGGGCCTGAGCCACGTCGCCGCGGCTGCTGACTCACATGGAGTGTCCCGGTGGGGTCTGCTGGGAGCGCTGCTGCCGCGCATCGCAGCACGGATTCCGGCCACGGTCCGCCTCGTCCCCCCGGACCGGTCGATCCCGGACGGGGACCAACCGACCGCGGCCGGCACATCGCTCAATCTGTATTCGGTGATCATCGGGCCACCCAGCTCAGGAAAGTCCAACACGATGGGCCTGGCGGCGACGCTGGTGCCGGGCGTCGTCACCGTGCCGCCGGGCACAGGCGAAGGCGTGCTCAAGAAATTCCCACGCGGCGATGACGGCGAGGGAGCCGATCCGGCTGCCGCTGCAGCTCCTCTTCCGGGGGACAACATCCCCACCGTGGGCAGCGTCGGCGGTGGAGGGGACCGCAGCTCCAACGCAGTGCTCATCGAGTCCGATGAGATCGACATCTTCACCGCTGAAATGCTGCGCCAGGGATCTAAGACATTGGGTCTGTACAGGTCGATGTGGATGGGCGGCGAGGTCGGCAACACCACCAGCGATCGTGAGCGGCACAGCTTCGTCGCCGCGCACACCTACCGGCTCGGGATCCTGCTGGGCGCCCAGCCCGCAACGGCGTGCAAACTGTTCGACGAGACGGGGAAAGGCACCCCGCAGCGGTTCCTGTGGCTCCCCGGCCACCAGACCGTCACCCGCGGACCGCAGTACCCCGGACTGCTGGCAACCCAACCCGTGTACTGGTTCGACGGAAAACCATCGATGCTCCCGGATTCCGGTGGGCCGCGCCCGCCGGTGTGGATCACTCCGCCCGCGGCGGCGATCAAGCACATGGACCTCGACCGGGCTCGTGCGGCAACAGCCAATCCGTTTCACCCCGATGGGCTCTATCCGCAGCCCTCGCGTCCATGGGCACGCGGGGGGGAGGATGAGGATCTCAACACCGAGGACGACCACCTATACAGCGACGCCGACCGCGGACGCGGCAACAGCGCAGCCGAAGCGATCGCTAATCGGCATGCGGTGCTCCAGCAGCTCAAGATCGGAGTGATGCTGGCGGCGCTCGACGGGCTGGCTCAGCCGCAGGACTCCCACTGGCACGCCGCCGGCGCGATCATGGCGGTTCGGCGTGGGTCGATCGAAGAACTGGTGAAGCTGACCGACCAGCAACGTGAAACCGACCTGCTGCAGCGCGGCAGCGACATGGGCCGGATGTCCACGGAAGCCCGGGCCGCTGGAGAGGCCCATCGCATGACCCGGGTGGAGAACGCCCGTGCGTACCTCAGCGACGCCGCAATGACGTTGACCGAGCAGGGCAGGCCGATCACCAAAGATTCGCTGATGCAGGCATTTGCGCCGGAAAATGCACGCTCGCTGCTCGGATTCGCCGGTGATGCGATGCGGCTTATGCAGACCGCCGGACAGCTGATCACACTTGTCGACGGAACGTTCACCTACAACCCGTTCGGTACCCCGGATGACAGCCAAACCACCATTGCCACAGTGCATTTGCTGCATCCACCGCCAATCGCCAACGTCGGCAAATGACCGGCTTCGACACGCCGGATGCGTACGCATTATCTGGATGTATCGCGATGCGAACCGAGTACGATTTGACCATGTCGCACATAACCCTCGCCGAATTGCACGACGAGGCCGCGCAATTCGCCGGACTCGACACACACGAGGTGTTCACCGACCTGGCCAAGGGCGTGTTCGTCAGCGGATACGACATCATGGCGGCGATTTCGCAAGTCAAAAAGCTTTACCCGCAGCTGGCGGAAAAGCTGGACGTCTTTTCAGCGCATGTCAAATCCTTTTCAACGTTCTGGAGCTGACTTCCTATGTCCCACTACACCGTTGGCGTCACACTGACCCGATACGTGCGGGCCGGTAACGAGTATGACGCCCGTACCCGCGCACGGTGTGGTGTCGCTGTCCTGGTGGGTTCAGCGGTGGGAATCCAGTCCACGTGGCACGGCGGCACCAACGCGGAGCCCTACCAGCACCGTGGCGCCGGGAGCGATCTGTGGCGGGTGGAGCTCTGGTTCCGTGTGGCGACAGATACCCCCGACTCCGAAACCGCTCGCGAAATCGCCCATCACGCAGTGCAGTTCGAAACCGCGCGAGGATACGACATCTTTGAGCCGGAGATGACTGTCGGTGAACCAGAATCGGCGCCATTGGATCGAGCTGGCTAGCAGCCTATTCGGTGCAGGCGCGCAACCCGGATGTATGGGCACTGCAAGGTGCTCGGAATCAGTATCGCCTTTTGGGCCTCTCCTGGAGCGACATCGCAACTTTGACAGGCCAGGCGGAACAACTGGATAATTCCTTCTGCTTGCAGAATGGCAGCTTGTTCGGAGCATGGCGGTATCGCGGCTCGACCCGCTGGCTCGACCACCCGTGTCACGTCCTCCGATCCACCAGACGCGTTGTCGTGGAATGGAAGCCGCCACCGGCCCAGAGATTTTTGTCCGCGCGTCGGCTCGGAGTGTCGCACAGTCGGTCTCGTGTTGCCGGAACGTCGGTGTATTCTCTAAACCCGGCACCAAGCACGGCCCACAGATCGCGAACGCATCCGGCGAAAAGCCGTGAAGGGCGCCCAACTGGGAACTTCTCAGACCAAGGGCCTGAACAGGTTTCGATTGGGGAATTGAAAATTGAACAGCGGGCAGGTGTTGGGTGCATTTCTACCTCAAGTGAACGCACCAACCAATTAAGCGCCGACAACACCGACGCACTGGTTTCCGACGCAGACTTTGCCGAGATCGAGCCTTTTGCCAACGACTCGGCTCTGGTCAGCGCCTGAGCCTGCCGGGGATTAGCTTTTACTGCTGCGCAGAGTCCCCGGCATCGTCCATAGCAGCAGGCGAGTCCGGCAGGGCCTTTGTGAGCCAGGCTGGTGGAAAACGCACAATCGCGAAAACGGTGCCAGTCATATCCCGTCCCTGGGAACGGCTGACCGCGCAGACAGCGACTACGCGCGTAGAACGCAGTTGGACAGACACCACGACGCCGGTTCGATTCCGGCCAGGTCCACTTTTGTCGAAGGTCCGCAGCCGATCTGGTTGCGGGCCTTTGTCGTTTCGCGCCGCGGGACGGCGCGCCGGCATGTGCGGGCCATGATGGCTCCCGTTCACGACTTCGCCTGCGATGAGGAGCGCGTCTCATGCCCAACCAACGGATCGAGGGTCACTCCCTCGTCGGAACCCGACACGTGTTCCATGCCGAGCTTCCGCCCTATGATCCGGCTGCCGACACATCGGCTGGGACGCTGATCATCGGCAACGGGCACCACGTCGAGATCGTGTCGGTATTCAAGAACTGGAATGACATCGCCGGTCTGGACATGCTCTACGTTCGCTGCGAGGAAACCGGCGAACGTACACATGTGACTCCGGCGGACCTCGGTCTGGAGGCACTGCGGTGAGCATCCCGAAATACCGTGCGGCATACGTGCTCAGCGAGGGAGAACCGATCGCCGTGTTCCTCGACTCCGCTGCCGATTGCAACTCCGGCAACCTGATGACCTATGCCCGTGTCGGCGAGCACGGCGAGGGGTCGATCGACTGGATACGTGAACAGCCACCCGCGTCGGCGGATCAGTACCGTGCACTGCACAGCTATCTGGCCCGGCGTTACGCCGATCCGTCACACGACGATCCGGTCGAGCTGGTTATCGACCAAGACGCACTTCCACGTTGACGGGCGCTGCCGAACAGGCAGCAGCGCAGCGCCACACCGACCGAATAAGGATGTGAAACACCACATGTGCGCTATCGCAATGCAACGGGCCACGAACTATCGCGGTGAAGGTGCGGTCTACAACACCGTGGAGGAACTGATCGAGCTCCGCGAAACCGGCGTGCTGGTCGGCCCACCTGCCGCACACACCTATCGCGACTGGACCGGCGAAGAATCCGCCGACATCAAGACTGCTTACTGCGCGGGAAGATTCACCGAGGAGATCCGGCGGTTATTCCCCAGGGAGGCCGAGGAAGTCGATGACGCAGTCGCCAACGGCGACTAGGTCGGCTGATGCGATCAAGGCGTCACGTCATTGCTGTCTGGTGATGGCACGGGATGTTCAGTGGTCTCACCGGGTTCGGTCGGCGGCGGCTGTTCCGCCGACGGCGGAGGCGCGCTGGCCCGATCGGAGCCGGCGCTGTCGCCGGTGCATTCCGACACCAGCTCCACGTCCAGCACCCGACGGAAATCGGGGTATGGGGCAGTCAGTCGCCCGGTGACGAGTCCGGCCAGCGATAGCGCGGCGGCAACCCTCCGGTATCCCTCGATGCCGACGCCGCGGCGGTTGAGCTTCTGCACCTGCGAGAAGGCAGCGTCAGGAGCCCGGTCGTCGTCACGCAGGCCCCCATCTGAGTAAGCCTTCGTGAAGGTGTCCCAGTCCCCCAGCCCGGCCAGCCGGTAGAGAAACCAGACGTTGGCTCTCAGCGCACCGGTCCCCGGCGGCACCGGGTCCACGACAGTTGCGGCATCCTGGCGGCTGATCCCTCCGCCGTCGAGTAGCCGTATCGCCTCTGTCGTCCCCGGGGCGGCCGCGGGTCGCCCCGCGACGGGTACCGCCGCCGGCGGCGACACCGTGGTGGCCGCCGCGGTGCACCGGGCGGGGTCACTGCTGGCCAGGGCGGTCAGTTGCTCGCCGGTGAGCCGGTCGTCTCCCGGCCCGCCCCCCACAGCACCGTTGCCGAACACACCGGCCGCCCGGCCAAGCACAGTCGCCGCGATAGACACCGGGACGACGGCAGGAGCCGCAAACAGGACCATGGCAATCGACCCACCCACGACCAGCGCCATTGCCACGACCGCAGCCGTGAGCACAGCGATCACCCTGCGGTATCCGACGCGGTGCAGGAGGCGTTCACCGGCAGGGCTGATCAAAAGCCCCACCCCACCTCGAACGGCCCGTGACAGCATCGAACCCACCACGGATCCACGGTTGCCGCTCGGCGACGCCCTGCCGGTGACCGACCCGTGGACCGCTGTTGTCCACCCGCCGGGACGGAACCTATTACCTGCCATGCCTATCCCTCCTCACAGTCCTGCCGGTCCAGGAGGTGTCGGCCGCGGCGGCAACGCCGGCGGACCCGGTGCGGATGCAGGGCCAGGAGGCGGTGCGCTCGCAGGCGGGGAGACCAGCGGCGGTGTGGAAGCCGGCGGCGACGCGGCTCCGGCCGACTTGCTGTCACGTCCCGGCGGCGTTGAGTTCGCGAGGGCTCCGTGCTGCCAGGGATTGGCGCGGACAAGGCCGACCAGTCCTGCGACTGCCAGAGCGATGACCAGCATCTGCACCGCTGACTGCACCGAGATGTAGACAGCGGGGTCGGTGCCGGGTATCGGAACCAGGCGCAGCGTGAGCCAGCTGTTCTCGAACGTCGGCGTGACGAACCCGGCGGTGACGAGGAACGCCGCCCCGCGCGGCACCGCGCTCGCCACCACCACGATCAGCAGACTCAGTACACCGAGGGTGTAGAGCGTTGTGCGGGTCAGCAGCGCGGGAGTGTTCACGGCGGCACGGTAGACGCCAAACGCGCCGCAGGCGTTTCTGCGGCGCGGCACACGCTTACCCTGCGGCCATGTTGACGAACCCGCTCATCCTCAAGCGCACGTTGGCCGGCGCGGCGCTGCTGTCCATCGCGCTCGCCGTCCCGATCTCGGTCGCCGGCGCCGATCCCGCCACCGAAGTGGATGCCGATCGGAAGGCATCGGAGTCCGCACGCCCCACC
>NZ_JBYCLA010000184.1:0-6463 GCF_057473665.1 Mycobacterium sp. TH-M25 | reverse complement strand
GGTGTGCCGGCATAGCCGCGCTCGAGGAAGAGTTGGCGGCTGGCGTTGAGTATCGCGGCCCTCGTGCGCACGCCGCGGGTGGCGTCCAACTCCTCGGTGGGCCGGGAACCCGAAGTCATTGTCATGGCCACGACCGTATACGACAGGAATGTCAACTGGCAATCGCTGCACTGCAAAGTGCCTGCTGCGGTAGTTACAACGTCGCTACTTGACACTATTGTCAAGTTAGGTCAAGCTCGACAGCACGCCGAGGAGGAGGAAGAAGCAAGCGATGACGCAGTTCACCGAGGCACCGATCTTCGATGCCGACCAACACATGTACGAAACCCCCGACGCACTGACCAAATACCTGCCTGAGCAGTACCGGTCGAAGGTGCAGTTCGTCCAGATCGGCAGGCACACCCGCATCGCGATCCTGAACAAGATCACCGACTACATGCCGAATCCGACGTTCGAGCGGGTCGCCGCCCCCGGGGCGCACGAGAAGTTCTACTCCGGACAAAATCCCGAGGGACTTTCGATGCGCGAGATGTCTGGCCGGGGTATCGAGGCGCCGGCCGGTTCGCGCAACCCCGAGGACCGCATCGCCGAGATGGACCGTCAGGGAGTGGAGGCATGTCTGAACTACCCCACCCTGGCCAACCTGGTCGAGCATTCGGCCGCCGAGGATCCCGATCTGACCGCAGCGATCATCCACGCGCTCAACCAGTGGATGCTGGAGCACTGGAGCTATGACTACGCCGACCGGATCTACTCGACGCCGGTGCTCACCTTGGGCATTGTCGACAACGCGCGCCGCGAACTCGAGTACATCCTGGAGAACGGCGCCAAGGTCGCGCTGATCAAGCCGGCACCGGTCAACGGTTACAAGGGCTGGCGATCGCCGGCGCTGCCCGAGTTCGACCCGTTCTGGAGCGACGTCCAGGCGGCCGGGCTGCCCATCGTGCTGCATGCCAGCCAACCTCCGCTGCAGGAGTACATCGACAAGTGGGAGCCGCCGCAGACCAGCAGTGCGTTCGAGATGTCGGCGTTCAAGTGGACGGCTCTCGGCCACCGGGAGATCGCCGACATGCTGACCAGCCTGATCTGTCATGGCACCCTGACCCGGTTCCCCAAGCTACGCATCGCCAGCGTGGAGAACGGCAGCGCCTGGATCCACCCGCTGTTCGACGATCTGCAGTCGACATACAGCAAGATGCCGCAGAACTTCCCCGAGCATCCGCACGACGTCTTTCGCCGGAACATCTGGGTCAGCCCGTTCTGGGAGGGCCGGGTATCCGATGTGGTCGAAACCGTCGGTTGGGACAGGGTGCTGTTCGGTTCGGACTGGCCGCATCCCGAGGGCCTCGCGACCCCGAAGGGCTATTGGAAGTACGCCGAGGGCATGGACAAGCGGCGCACCTACGACTTCATGGGTGATAACGCCCGTCGATTCATGGGCTTGCCGATCCGCAACCCCGACCCCGACGCCGTGAACCCGCCGGTACTGGAAACCGCCGGCGCATAACAGGCGAGCGGAGAATGGCCCGGGCAGCGGCTCGGGCCATTCCGCTGCTGATCGTTGGTCGCCACGGACCGCAGATATGGTCTCTAATCCGATATATAGTTATCGAGTTAGCGACATAATAAGAGACGGCGGCCGCCTGTCGAAGTGCCGAGTTCGTTCCGCCACGCCCCGAAGGAGCCCCATGAGCAGGCCTGACATCGCCATCATCGGCGTCGGAATCCACCCCTTCGGCCGGTATGCAGATCGGTCCGCGCTGGAGCTGGGCGCGGTGGCGATCAACCGGGCGGTCAAGGACGCTGGGATCAACTGGACCGACGTCGACAGCCTCTACGCCGGCAGCCTGGAAGTGGCCAACCCCGAGGCTGTCACCGGAATCGTCGGCATGACCGGGTTGCCCGCGCGCGCCACCCTGAGCGGATGCGCCACGGGCAACTCGTTGCTGACGCTAGCCGCGCGCGATGTGTTAACCGGTGAGGCCGAGATAGCCGTCGGTGTGGGGCTGGACAAACACCCTCGCGGCGCGTTCGGTGCCGACCCCTCAGTGTCCGGCCTGCCGCAGTGGTACGGCGACCAAGGCATGTTCTTGACGACGCATTACTTCGGCACGAAGATCATGCGCTACATGCACGACCACGAGATCAGCGAGCAGACGCTGGCCCGGGTGGCGGCCAAGAACTCCGCCAACGGTGCGCTGGCGCCGCACGCGTGGCGCCGCAAGGCGATGAGCGTCGATGCCATCCTGGACTCGCCGGTCGTGAACGCCCCGCTGCGCCAGTACATGTACTGCAACCCGAACGAGGGCGCGGCTGCCGTGGTGGTCTGCCGCGCCGACAAGGCCAAGCAGTACACCGACACCCCGATCTATCTCCGAGCTTCAGCGCTGCGCAGTCGCCGAGAGGGCGCCTACGAGCTGCTACGCACGTCGATCGAACTGCCGATAGTGCCCGGAACCACCGCCGAGGCCGCCAAGGCCGCCTACGAGCAGGCCGGCATCGGTCCTGAGGACATCGACGTCGCGCAACTGCAGGACACCGATTCCGGCTCGGAGATCATCCACATGGCCGAGACCATGCTCTGCAAGGACGGCGAACAAGAGGCGCTGCTGGCTGACGGCGCCACCGAGATCGGCGGCCGCATCCCGATCAACACTGATGGCGGGCTGATCGCCAACGGTGAGCCGGTCGGCGCGTCGGGCCTGCGGCAGGTGTACGAGCTCGTGCACCAATTACGCGGGACCGCCGGCGAACGCCAGGTGCCCAATGACCCGCAGGTGGCCCTGGCCCAGCTGTACGGGGCACCCGGCACCGCCGCAGTCGCCATCCTGAGCAAATAGGCGCGGGCCCGGATGCCGAAAGATCGTTCGGTCACCGTCGGCGACGTCGAGATCCACTACACCGAAAGCGGCTCGGGCCCAACGCTGGTCTTCGTCCACGGCGCCTACGTGACCGGCTCGTTGTGGGACGACGTCATCGGTCGGCTGTCCGCTGACTTCCGGTGCATCGCGCCGACCTGGCCGTTCGGCGCGCAGTCGACGCCCGCCGGCGCCGCGGACCTAGGCGTGGCGGCCGCGGGACGACGGATCGTCGGCCTGCTAGAGATGCTCGACTTGCGCGACGTCACATTGATCGCCAATGACACCGGCGGGGGCATCGTGCTGGCAGCGCTGGGCAACCCGGCACTGGACTTCGGCCGGGTGTCTCGACTGGTGTTCACCAATTGCGACAGCTATGAACACTTTCCGCCGAAGTCCTTCGCGCCGATCGTGAAGTTATGCGGGTCGAGTGCCCGCGCCGGCGCGGTGGTGATGCGGGCGCTGGCCACCGGCCCGGGCCGATCGTTTTTCGCCTCGGCGGTCACTCGGCACGGCATCCCCACCGACCGCCAGCCCGCCATCTTCGGCGGCTTCATGACCTCATCGGCGGTCCGCCGAGAAGCGGTCCGGTTCAGCGCCGACCTCAATCCGCGCTACACACTCGCCGCAGCCGGCGCCGTCACCGAGTGGAACAAGCCGGCGCTGATGGCTTGGGGCACCGAGGACAAGATGTTTCCGGTGACACATGCACAGCGGCTGGCCGAGGCCTTCCCGAAGGGCGAACTGCGCACCATCGACGACAGCTCGACCTATGTCATGCTGGACCAACCCGACGAATTGGCCAGCGCAGTAACCGATTTCGTGAGGAAGTCCTAGTGCAGCCGGTGAACCCATGAGGTGTGGGTGAGCGCCCGCACGATCGCCGGCCTGCTCGATGAGATGGCGGCGGCCCGACCCGGCCAGCCCCTGCTGCGCGATGTCGACGGCGACGTGCTCACCGCCGGCGAGGTCGCACTGCTGTCGCTGGCCGCGACCAGGTGGCTGCACGATCAGGGCGTGCGGCCGGGTATGACGGTGGCCTGGCAGCTGCCCTCGACCGTCCCGGCCGCGCTGCTGATGCTGGCGCTGGCTCGGTCCGCCGTCACCCAGGCGCCCATCATTCACATCTACCGCGGGCGCGAGGTGGCACAGGCGGTCGAGGTCGGCGATGCCGACGTCCTCATCGTCGACGCCTCCACCGCCGCCAACGCCCCAGCCGGCGTGCACGTCATCACCGTCCCCGACGAGTTCGTCGCCGTGCCGGCCGGTCTGCCACATACCGCGCACCCAGAGCTTGCCCCAGCCGACCGCGACGCGGCCGAGCCGCAGTGGATCTACTTCACCTCCGGCACCACCGGCAGCCCCAAGGGCGTGGTGCACAGCGACGCGACATTGCTTTCGGCCGCAAAGGGTTTCACCGAGTACCTCGGCCTGGGCAGCCACCCGGCGGAGACCGGCACCATCTGCTTTCCGATCGCCCACATCGGCGGGATGGTGTATCTGTCGTGTGCCCTGCTGGCGGGATACCCGTTGCTGATGGTCCCCAAGTTCACACCTGAGCAGCTGCCCGGGCTGCTCGCCGAGCACAACATCACCGTGGCCGGCGGGGGTAGCGTCGTCTATCAGATGCTGGTATCGGCGCAGATCGGCAGCGGCGCCGCGGAACCTCTCATGCCCGGCCTGCGCATGCTGATCGGCGGCGGCGCGCCGTGCCCACCCGAGTTGCACCGGCGGGTCCGCGAACACCTCGGCATTCCCGTCGTCCATGCCTATGGCATGACCGAGGCGGCGATGATCTGCGTCAGCCGCGCCGACGACACCACCGAGCAGCAGATCCAGACCAGCGGCTCCGCGATCCCCGGCTCCCAGATCCGCATCGTGCGCTATGAACCCGACGGCACCCGGACCGTGCTACCGCCAGACACCGAGGGTGAGATCGAGCTGCGCGGGGCCAATATGACCCTGGGCTACCGCGACGAGCGGCAGTGGACCGAGGCGCTCACCGACGACGGGTGGTTCCGCTCCGGTGACCGCGGGTTGGTGCGGCCCGACAACCATATCGTCGTTACCGGCCGGACCAAGGAACTCATCATTCGCAAAGGCGAGAACGTCGCGCCCGCCGAGATCGAGAGCGAACTGCTGCACCACCCCATGGTCGACGAGGTGGCCGTGGTCGGGGTGCCCGACGAGCTGCGCGGCGAGCTGGTCTGCGCCGTGGTGCGCCGATCACCGCGGCACCGGGATCCAACGCTCGACGAACTGTGCATCTTCCTCGACGAGCGCGGCCTGATGAAACAGAAGTGGCCCGAGCGACTGGCCATCGTCGACGATTTCCCGCTGACGGGCCTGGGCAAGGTGGCCAAAGCCGAACTGGCACGACAAATTGCGCACCACGGCCCATGAGGCACCGGCTGCCCGCCGCGGTGGCCCGAGTTGCTTGCTGGCAGGCGGGGTGGTGACTACCATCACAACTAAATAACTAAATGTTTTGACGTTTCACGGCCGTGTGACGTTCACCCGCACAAGGAGACATTGATGCCGTTGCAGCCCTGGATGGAGTTGATCTCCGTCGACGATCACCTGATCGAACACCCGAAGGTCTGGAGCGACCGACTCCCCACCAAGTACCTGGAGGCCGGACCGAAGATCATCGAGTGGGAACGCCCCGACAACGGACAGATGTGTCAGGTCTGGGAGTACGAGGGGCGTATCTACCCCTACATCGGGCTCAACGCGGTCGCGGGCAAGAAGCCCGAGGAGTACGGCATCGAGCCGGTCCGCTACGACGACATGATCCCCGGCTGCTACGACCCCAAGGCCCGCGTGGCCGACATGGACATCGATGGCGTACAGGCGATGACGTGTTTCCCGTCGTTCCCCCGGTTCGCCGGCGCGGTCTTCGCCGAGGGCGACGACAAAGAACTGGCGGTGTTGTGCTCCAAGGCGTGGAACGACTTCCACCTCGATGAGTGGGCCGCCACTGCGCCCGACCGATTCGTCCCCGTCGCGATGCTGCCGTTCTGGGACATCGAGGCGAGCGTGAAAGAGGTCCACCGCGTCGCCGGCAAGGGCGCCAAGTGCGTGACGTTCCCCGACCTGCCGGACAAGCTGGGTCTGCCCTCGGTGCATTCCGATCACTGGGATCCGCTGCTGTCGGCGATGGAGGAGACCGGCATGGTGCTGGCCCAGCACTTCGGTTCCGGCGGCTTCCCGCCGCCGATCGCGCCGGACGCCCCGTTCGCGGTGTTCGTCACCTTGATGGGCACCATGTCGATGACCGCGCTGACCGACTGGTTGTTCAGCCACACCCTCTACCGGCACCCAAAGCTGAAGATCGGCTTGAGCGAGGGCGGCGTCGGCTGGATTCCCTACATCTTGGAGCGCGCCGACAGCGTATGGCGCAAGCATCGTTTCTACAACAACGTCAACCAGGATCATCCGCCAAGCTACTTGTGGAAGAAGCACTTCCATGGCTGCTTCATCGAGGATGACTTCGGGATGGAGGTCCGCGACAAGATCGGCGTCGAACAGATCACCTGGGAGTGCGACTATCCGCACTCGGACTCGTTCTGGCCGCAGAGCCGCGAACGTGCCGCCCAAGCACT
>NZ_JBYCLA010000183.1:0-5656 GCF_057473665.1 Mycobacterium sp. TH-M25 | reverse complement strand
TGCTGCCCGCCTTGTCGACCACCGGCGATGGCATCCTGACCGGCCTGCGGCTGATGTCGCGGATGGCGCAGACCGGCACGTCGCTGGCCGGGCTGGCCTCGGCGATGCATACCCTGCCGCAGGTCCTGATCAACGTGGACGTCGCCGACAAAGCCGCGGCTGCCGCCGCGCCGTCAGTGCAGTCCGCCGTGCAGCAGGTCGAGGACGAACTCGGCGATACCGGCCGAATCCTGTTGCGGCCCTCGGGAACCGAACAGATGATCCGGGTGATGGTGGAAGCCGACAACGAGCACGTCGCGCACCGGCTGGCCGCCCACGTCGCCGACACGGTGCGAGGCACCCGCTAGCTTCCGAATCTGCTCGGCTCCTCCTCGGGACGCTTGCGGCCCGCATCGTCGCCCTCGGTGGAACCGTCTGACGTCTCGTTGCGTCGAATCTGTTATGGGACAACGAGAAGCATTCGTCGACGCTGCAGCTGTGCATGCCGTCGCGAACCGATTTGACGACGCGGCACATCTCATCGACGGCGCGGTGCGCGCCCATTTGGCCCGACTGGCTTTCGACGGGACCACCGCAGGGCGGGCCTACATCGGCCAAGGCGACGCGCTGGGGTTCGCGCTGCATCGGCTCAGCGGCGAAGTTGCGCAGTGGGCGCGGGCCGGCATGGAAGTTGCCGCGACGCTGCGGGCCGGCGCCGATCGATACGCCGACGCCGACCAGTTCGCCGCCGCGCGGATCGGCTGATGGCGGCGTGTCTTCGACGATGCAGAGCGCAGCGATGAGGTGGGGGCACGCCCCCTCGCCGCGGTGCGGCTGGGGGTACCCTCACCCGCTTGCGGGGGAGAGCGGCAAAGGTGGCTGATAAATACGACCTGGCGGCCCGGGCGGCCGAGGGCAACGCCGCCATGGATCACCTTCAGACCTATGTGCAGGCTTGTCAGACGCTCGGTTATCAGCAGCCCGACCTCACCGCGCACGCGTCGCAGGTGGCCGATTGGTACGACACCGAAGCGGGGCTTGACCTGCGGGTGCTCCAGAGTGACGTCGCCGAGCTTCGGTCCGCGGTCACCGTGATCGACGAGGCGCTGTGGGTGCAGCGCACACAGGTCAGCGACCTCGCGGCGGCGTGGCGAGGTTCTGGTGCCGGGTCGGCCGCGCGGTTCCTGCAACGGCACTGCGATGCCGCGGAGGAGGTGGCGGCACATGTTCGGGACGCTGCGGCGCAGTGCGACGCACTTCTTGAGGCCGTCTGGCGGGCGGTCGACGGCAAGGTCGCCACCACCGTCGCGATCGACGAACGCAGCGCGGTGCAGCGCCCGGACTGGCTGGCGGCCGGGCAGGCGGTGATTGCCGGTGATCGATCGAGGGCCGAAGTCATCGTTCATCGGCAGGTCATGCCGTTTGTGGACAACGATATTCGCAATGACTGGCTCGCGGCCATGAGCGCAGCCAACGCATCCGTAGCGGCGGCCTACGATACGGCCATCCACGCGTTGGCCTCGACGCGCGACGTGCGGTTCGACATCCCGGGTGATCTGGGCCCGCTTCGGCAGCCGGCGGACGGTCCGGTCGTGCCGCCGGTGACATCACCGCCCAGCAGCCCACCGCCGACCATGCCCGCTGCGGCGTTGCCGGTTCCCGAATCGCCGCAGCAACTTCCGCCGGACGATGCCGAAGCTGTGCCGCCGGATCCGCCGACCCCGCCTGGCGAGGCGGCCGGGTTACCCTCAGGCGCAGGTGGTCTCGGCGGCGTGGCCGGTGGAATCGGCGGCGTGATCGGCAGCATCGTGGACAGCATCGGCGGGTTGCTCGGTTCGCTGGCCGGCGGGTTGGGCGGCAGCGCCGACAACGACCCGATCGATGACGATGACGATGACGATGACGATGACGACCCGGCCCGCGATGACTCCGACAACCGTGACGCGGTCGCGGATGAACCCGAACCGGGCACCCGCGACGAGGACGTCATACCTGACGCATCTGCGGTCGAAAGTCCTTCGCCGGCAACCGAGGCCGTCGCGGAGCCGGCTGCGCAACCTGGCGACACGCCCCCCGATGCGCCGCCCCCCGAGGATCAGCCGCCACCGACGGCTGACGGATCGACACCGTGCGAGATCGCCGAGGATCAACTGCCGCAGGCCGGGCAGTGAGCCGGGTCAGCCCTTGATCAACGCGACGAACTTCTCTTCGGGCGTCAGGGCGGCGGTTTCGTCGCCGACGGGCAGCGTCTTGGGTAGCTGCACGTCTGGGTCGGCGAAGTCGCGGTAGGCGTTGTCGCCGTTGAGCGTGTAGAGCAGGTAGCCGGTGAGTAGCGCGCGAATTGCCTTCTGCGTTCTGCGATCCGAACCGCCCAGCCCGAACGCCGCCGTCAGCCTTCGCCCCTCGGCCAACCCGTCGGCCTTGGCCTTGTTGACGATTCGCAGCGTCGCGCTGTCCCAGGACTGCCAGAGCTCGACCGCATTGGAGCGCAGCGCCTTTGCCGAACCCGGCGCGCTGAACACCACACCGGGCACCCGCAGTGTCGAGGCCGGCTGCTCGGCCGACGGTGTGGTCACAGCCGGAAATATCGCGGCCACCGCGTGTGGCTTGGCCTGCATCCCGGCGGCGGCGAACACGGCGGCGGAGGCTCCGAAGCCGTGGCCGACGATGCCGACCTTGTCGGGATCAACGCTGATCTTGCCTGGGCCCAATCGCACTCCGCTGGCAATGTCCAGCGCGGTCCCAAGATCGAAGGCGAGGTTCAGCACCGAGGGCGCCAGCCCGCGTTCGGTGTCGGGGGCCACCGCGACGATGCCCCACGACGCCAGGTGATCGAGCAAACCGGCGTACCGCGCGACGCGGGTCAGCCAGTCGTGGCCGAGCGCCACTGCGGGTAGGTGCAGACCCGCCTCGGGGGTGTAGACGACGCCGGGTAAGCCGGCGAAGGCCAAATCGCCGCGCAAGACTTTGTGCGGGCCGGGTCGGCTCAGGGGGCCGATCAGCTTGCTGGTCTTTGCCACTCGATGACGGTAGCGCACGTCAGTCGGCTCCAGCAGGTCGTCGCTGGGCGCGCCGACTCACCACGGGCAGCTGTTTCACGTCGACGCCAACGACGATTGCCCGCGGTGTTGGAACGTGTTCACTTCCAAGCTTAGTCACAGCAACTCATAAGAAATTAAGTGAGCTAACACTGTAGCTAGGGCCGTTCGGGTGGTATGAATAACCAGTGAAAAACATCGGTCAAATCGCTGCTGCAGCCGCAATCGCCTCGGGTCTGGGACTCGCTGGCGTCGGCGCCGCGAGCGTCGCTGAGGCCATGCCCATGGCCCCGGTTCCCGACTATCACTGGTGTCCCGGGCAGTCCTGGGATCCAGGCTGGGGTAACAACTGGGATCAAAACCGCTGTCACGACGACAACTACTTCGACGGGGATCCCCACGACCAAGATCACTGGCACGGTCAGGGCGGTTGGCACGACGACGGTGGCCCTAACAACGGTGGCCCGAACAACGGCGGCGGCCCGGGTTGGAACAACAACCAAGGTGGGAACGGTTGGAACAACCAGGGCCGGTAAGCCGGTCAACAGTTTTCCATCCTGACACAGGTCAGATGCGTGCAGCCGTCTCATTCGGGCGGCTGCGCTGCTGTCTAAGGGGTTTGTGACCGCTGGCATCCACTATCCTGGCGGGCTATGTGCGGAATCGTCGGCTACGTCGGGCACCAACCCGCCCTAGACGTGGTCGTCGACGCGTTACGCCGGATGGAATACCGCGGCTACGACTCGGCCGGTATCGCGCTGGTCGACGGGGCCGGTGAGCTGACCGTTCGGCGCCGGGCCGGTCGGCTGGCCAACCTGGAAAGCGCGCTGGCCGAGACCGACCCGGAGTCGCTGCACGGTTCCACCGGCGTGGGGCACACCCGCTGGGCGACGCACGGCCGTCCCACTGATCGCAATGCTCATCCGCACCGCGACGCCGCAGGCAAGGTTGCCGTCGTCCACAACGGGATCATCGAAAACTACGCCCCGCTGCGTCGGGAACTCGAAAACGCCGGTGTCGAGTTCGCTAGCGACACCGATACCGAGGTGGCCGTGCACCTCGTCGCCAGGAATTATCAGCACGGCGCAACCGCGGGCGATTTCACCGCGTCGGTGCTGGCCGTGCTGCGCCGCCTCGAGGGCCACTTCACCTTGGTGTTCGCCTGCGCCGACGAACCGGGCACGATCGTTGCCGCGCGCCGCTCGACACCGTTGGTCGTCGGTATCGGCAAGGGGGAGATGTTCGTCGGCTCCGACGTCGCCGCGTTCATCGGCCACACCCGCGAGGCCGTCGAGCTCGGCCAGGACCAGGCCGTCGCGATCACCGCCGACAGCTATCGGATCACCGACTTCGACGGCAACGATTTGACCGGCACGGCTCGGACGTTCCATATCGACTGGGACGTCGAGGCCGCCGAAAAAGGCGGCTATGAGTACTTCATGCTCAAGGAGATCGCCGAGCAGCCCACCGCGGTGGCCGACACGCTGCTCGGTCACTTCGTCGACGGACGCATCGTGCTCGACGAGCAACGTCTGAGCGATCAGGAACTCCGCGAGATCGACAAGGTCTTCATCGTCGCCTGCGGCACCGCCTACCACTCGGGGCTGCTCGCCAAATACGCGATCGAGCACTGGACGCGGCTGCCGGTGGAGGTCGAGTTGGCCAGCGAATTCCGTTACCGCGACCCGGTGTTGGACCGCAGCACGCTGGTCATCGCGATCTCCCAGTCGGGGGAGACCGCCGACACCTTGGAAGCTGTCCGGCACGCCAAGGAGCAGAAGGCCAAGGTGTTGGCGGTCTGCAACACCAACGGCTCGCAGATTCCGCGCGAATGCGACGCGGTGCTCTACACCCGCGCCGGCCCCGAGATCGGGGTCGCGTCGACCAAGACGTTCCTGGCGCAGGTCGCCGCCAACTATTTGGTCGGGCTCGCGCTGGCGCAGGCGCGCGGCACCAAGTACCCCGATGAGGTCGAGCGCGAATACCGGGACTTGGAAGCGATGCCGGACCTGGTTGCCCGCGTGATCGCAGACATCCAACCCGTTGCCGCACTGGCTCATCGGTTCGCCCAGGCGTCGACGATCCTGTTCCTCGGCCGCCACGTCGGCTACCCGGTGGCGCTCGAAGGCGCGCTGAAGCTCAAGGAGCTGGCCTACATGCACGCCGAGGGCTTTGCCGCCGGCGAGCTCAAGCACGGTCCGATCGCGCTGATCGAAGACGACCTGCCGGTGATTGTGGTGATGCCCTCGCCGAAAAGCTCGGCCGTGCTGCACGGCAAGCTGCTGTCCAACATCCGCGAGATCCAGACCCGTGGCGCCATCACCATCGTGATCGCCGAGGAGGGCGACGACACGGTTCGCCCTTACGCAGACTATTTGTTCGAGATCCCCGCGGTGTCAACGCTTTTGCAGCCGCTGCTATCGACCATTCCGATGCAGGTGTTCGCGGCCTCGGTGGCGCAGGCCCGCGGCTACGACGTCGACAAGCCGCGCAACCTGGCCAAGTCGGTCACCGTCGAGTGACGATGCGCTGCGGGCGCGTAGCCTGTCTTTCTCCACACCGAGCGGCGTGATTTGCAAGAAGGATTTATGGAAGGCGTCGTGGCAGGTTGTGTGTTCCGGGGATCTGCCGGGGGACCC
>NZ_JBYCLA010000182.1:0-6503 GCF_057473665.1 Mycobacterium sp. TH-M25 | reverse complement strand
ACGACGTGGCACAAGTCGACGTCTCGACAACGTCCGATCTGTCACCGCAGTCCGCGTGGAAGCTCGCGTCGGACCTGGGGCGCTTCGACGACTGGATGACGATATTCGGCGGGTGGCGCGGCGAAGTTCCCACGACCATCGAAAAGGGCACTCGCGTGTCGTCGTTGATCAAGGTCAAGGGATTTCGGAACGTCATTCACTGGCAAGTGACCGAATACGACGAGCCGCGCGAGATCGAGCTGACCGGTCGTGGACGTGGCGGAGTGCAGATCACTGTCACCATGCGGGTGACCGACAATCAACCTGGATCGACGTTCGATCTCACCGCCGCGTTGGGCGGCGGGGTTCTCAGCGGCCCACTCGGCACGCTCGTCGCAAAGGTCATCAAGTCGGACGTCCGCAAATCCGTGTGCAACCTCGCTGCCCTGCAGTGACAAAGCGCAGTTACGGCGCGCCGTCGATCGTCGCCGATCGGTCCGCGCTTCGTGAGGTTGGAGCTACCCCGCTCACGGGCGATCGAAACAACGACCGGGACGCGGTTGATCCGCTGACCACCACACCAGCCGAAATCCTCGGTGGGGCAGCCGCTCGCTCGACGGGCGGCTGAGCCGGACCGCGGGGGCTGGACCCGACGGACTGGCCGAGTATCGCGTCAACTCTCACCGACAGATCCGCCAGCCCGCGGCGCCGGTGTGCCGATATTCGTCGACGTACCGCAGATGCCAGGTCACGTCGCGGAACTGGTCGACGTGTCGCACCCAGTGGTGGGCGACGCAGGCGATTCGGCCACGAGCGGTGCCGGGGTGGGTCCCGGGGTCGTACACCTCGCCGACGATGGCACGTCGGGTGCGGATCGTCAATGCCACGGCGGCAATTGCTTTGCTGACCGCGGCGTGACCCGAGTGCGCCCGAGCCGGCGCCAAAACCGCTGGCGGATCGGGCAATAGCAGCGTCAGTGTCAGTTCGATATCGGCAGGGTTGCGTCCGGGGGCGACGGCCTCGTCGCGCATCAGCGCCAGTAGGTCCCGCAGCCGCTCGCCGCCGCGGCGGCCCCGGCAGCTACTGGGGCGACTACGCCAAACGTCGACTCTTTCAAGGAAAACCGACGCTAGCAGTCGCTCGCGGGGGCGGTTTGCGCCCGCATCGCCTCGGCCAGGGCGCTCGCCCGGCGATCGTCAAACACATCCTCCAGCAGGATCGGCCGACCGCCGGGACCGCTCAGCGGAACTCGCCAGTTCGGGTATTCGTCGGTGGTGCCCGGTTGATTCTGGGTTCGCTTGTCGCCGACCGCGTCGGTGAGTGCCAACCCGAGGAGCCGTGACGGCGTCCGTCCCAGATACTCATGCAGCGCCAGTACGGTTTGCTCCTCGTCAGCGGGCTCGGACAGCAGGCCGACTCGGCGCAGTTCGGCCAGCCAGGCCGCCTGTTCGCGCTCGGCCGCCGCCAACTCCTGCTCGACCGGGCGAGTCAGTAGCCCGAGCGAATCCCGCAGCCGCACATGTTCATTGGCCAGATAGCCAGCCGTCGGCGGCAGATCATGAGTGGTCACCGAGGACAGGCAGTACTCGCGCCAGCGTTCGGCCGGCAGCGGACCACCGGATCCGTCGCGGTCGAGTTCGAACCACAGAATCGACGTGCCCAGCACGCCCCGTGTCCGCAGGTAGTCACGGACCCACGGCTCGACGGTGCCCAGATCCTCGCCCACCACCAGCGCCAGCGCGCGATACGCCTCCAAGGCGACGATGCCGATCATCGCTTCATGGTCGTAGCGCACGTAGGTGCCCTCGGTTGGCGGTTGGCCCTGAGGGATCCACCACAACCGGAATAGCCCGATGATGTGGTCGATCCGTACGCCGCCGGCGTGCCGCAGCACGCTGCGGATCAGGTCGCGGAACGGCTGGTATTCCTGTTCGTCGAGGCGGTCCGGGCGCCACGGCGGCTGCGACCAGTCCTGGCCCAACTGATTGAACTCGTCCGGCGGTGCCCCGGCCGAGACCCCGAGGGCCAGCGACTCCTGCAACGCCCAGGCATCCGCCCCGTCGGGGTGCACACCCACGGCCAGATCGTGCACGATCCCCAACGACATCCCGGCCGACACCGCCTGGGTCTGCGCAGCAGCCAGTTGCTCGTCGAGTTGCCATTGCAGCCAACGATGGAAATCGACTGCGGCCGAATGCTTTTTGACGAAGTTTGCGACTCCTTCGGCACTGGGATGACGCATCGAGTCGGGCCATTGATGCCAGTCGGCGCCGTACTTTTCGGCCAGCGCACACCAGGCGGCGAAGTCGTCGAGCGCGGCGCCTTCCCGAGCGCAGTACGCCGCAAAGGCCAGGTCGCGGCCGGCGGTGCGGGGGACAGCGAATACCAACTCCAGCGCTTCGCGTTTGGTCGCCCACGCGCTGTCACGGTCGATCGAGTCCAGCGACGCAGCGTGTTTCTGGGCGCCGTCACGTAACCGACGCACGCGGCCCCGCCGGGGTAGTTGCCCGTATTCGGGAATGGCCTCAACGCGCAGATACAGCGGGTTGACGAACCGCCGCGAGGTCGGCAGATACGGGGACGGTTCCATCGGCGAGGTCGGCCCAGCCGCGTGCAGCGGGTTGACCAGCAGGTAACCGGCGCCGTGCAGCGACGCCGACCAGACCGCGAGATCCACGAGATCGGTCAGGTCCCCGACACCCCAGGACTGGCGGGAACGCACGCTGTACAACTGTGCGGCCAGTCCCCAGCTACGACGCGCGCCCAGCCGATCGGGCACACCCAACCAGGGCGGTGTCACGATCACCGCGGCGTCGGCCTTGTTTCCGCCGGAACGCAGATGCACCCGGTGATATCCCAGCGGTAGATCGTCGGGCAATACGAAACTGGCTTCGCCGATCTGGTGCCCGCCCTGGTCAAACGGCGGGGTGAAGTTGTCGACCTGCTCGATCCCGCTGCGGACGGTGCCGTCTTCGAGTTGGAGCCACACCTCGGCCGGTTGGCCGTGCGTGACGTGCACCCAGAACGTCGTCGGCGTACCGGCCTGCCCGAAGATGGTCGGCGGTAGCGCGCGCGACCAGTGCGCCTTCTCGTGCGCGACGAGCGCCGCCGCGCGTGCCGCCTCGTCCGCGGCGTCGACGCCCAGCGCAGCCAGCACCGCGATCAAGGTGCTTACCGGGACGTCGACCCGGCGACCGCGCCAGTCTTCGTAGGCGGTGGAGATCCCAAATCGACCCGCAAGTTCGATCAGCGACGACGCCATCTGTTTCATACGGACATCTTCCTTGTCGAGATGTCTGGGATGCGCCCCGCGTGTTCACTTCAACGTCACCGTTACGGGGGGCTGAGTTTGCTCGTGGCCGTACCATTCGCAGAGAAGGTTCTGCTGAACCTCCCCACTAACGCTTGGCAGGTGACAACACTGTGGCGCAAACCACGAACGGCGCGGACGCGGACATCGCTGGAGCTCGAACGCCCGCGTGGCGAGGTCGCGCGGGGTGCCCTACCGTTGTCCCTGTGAACAGTGGGACTGCACAATCTTCGGCCTTCGCGTCCGAGCGGAGGGTGCTCAGAAATGGCCGGTGATCACCAGCGCGGTTCGGGCTATGGTCTCGGACTGTCCACCCGGACCCAGGTAACCGGTTACCAGTTCCTGGCCCGTCGTACCGCCATGGCGCTGACCCGCTGGCGGGTGCGGATGGAAATCGAGCCCGGCCGACGCCAGACGCTGGCCGTGGTGGCGTCGATCTCGGCCGCCTTGGTGATCTGCCTGGGTGCCTTGCTGTACTCCTTCATCAGCCCGTCCGGCCAGCTGAACGACACACCGATCATCGCCGACCGCGATTCCGGCGCACTCTATGTAAAAGTCGGCGACAAGCTGTACCCCGCGCTGAACCTGGCCTCGGCACGCCTGATCGCCGGCCGCGCCGACAACCCGCACAAGGTGCGGGGGAGCCAGATCGCCGAACAGCCGCACGGGGCGCTGGTCGGGATTCCCGGAGCGCCGTCGGAATTCTCTCCGACCAGCCCAGCGACGTCGTCGTGGCTGGTGTGCGATTCCGTGACGCCCACCGCAGGCGTCGGTGCGCCGCCGGTGACGGTGACCGTCATCGACGGCCGGCCCGAACTGTCGGATCGGCGCCACGTGCTCGGCGGGTCCGACGCTGTGGTGCTCAAGTACGACAAGGAGACCTACGTGGTCCGGCAGGGGCGCCGGTCACGTATCGACGCGACAAACCGCGCGGTACTGCTGCCGCTTGGGCTGACCCCGGAGAACGTCAGTCAGGCCCATCCGATGAGCCGTGCGCTGTACGACGCGTTGCCCGTCGGCCCCGAGTTGTCGGTACCCAAGGTTCCGGCTGCCGGCCAACCGGCAGCATTCGCCGGTGCGCCCGGGCCGATCGGTACCGTGATTGTGACGCCGCAAATCAGCGGGCCGCAACAGTATTCGGTGGTGCTGGCCGACGGCGTGGAGACGGTGAATCCGGTCGTTGCCCAGATTCTCCAAAACGCCGGTACCCCGGCGGGCAGCTCGCCGATTGTCGTGGCACCCGCATCGCTGGCCAGGCTGCCGGTCGTCAGCGGGCTGGACTTGTCGGCCTACCCGGACGCCCCGCTGAGCCCGGTCGACCTGAAGGAAAACCCCGCGACATGCTGGTGGTGGGAGAAGACCGCCGGTGAGGAGCGCGCCCGCATCCAGGTGATCTCCGGGCCGACAATTCCGGTGCCCAACGGCTCGACCGACAAGGTCGTGTCGCTGGTCAAGGCCGACTCCTCGGGTCGGGAAGCCGATCGCGTGTACTTCGGCCCCGAATACGGCAACTGGGTCGTCGTCACGGGCAACGACCCAGCAGCGACCACCGCCGAATCACTGTGGTGGCTCTCCAGCTCCGGGGTTCGTTTCGGCGTGGAAAACTCTAACGATGCCCGCAGAGCACTGGGCCTGACGTTGGCGCCCAGTCCGGCGCCGTGGGTTGCTCTGCGGTTGCTGGCGCCGGGCCCCGCCCTCTCCCGCGCGGACGCCCTGGTACGTCATGACACCCTTCCGTCCGACATGAACCCCGCAGAGTTGGTGGTACCCAAGTGAAGCAAGGTTTCGCACGCCCGACGCCCGAGCGTGCACCGGCCGTCCGGCCGGAGAACATCGTCCTCCCGACACCGCTGAGTGTCCCGCCGCCCGAAGGAAAACCATGGTGGCTGATCGTGGTCGGCGTGCTGGTGGTCGGCTTGCTGGTCGGCATGGTCGGCATGACCGTCGCCAACGGCTCGCGGATGTTCCTGGGCGCCGGGTCGATCTTCCCGATCTTCATGATCGGCGGCGTCGCCATGATGATGTTCGGTCGCGCCGGCGGCCAGCAGCAGATGAGCCGGCCGAAGCTGGACGCGATGCGCGCCCAGTTCATGCTGATGCTCGACATGCTGCGAGAGACCGCCAACGAGTCGGCCGACAGCATGGACGCCAACTACCGGTGGTTCCACCCGCAGCCGACGACGCTGGCCGCCGCGGTGGGTTCGTCCCGGATGTGGGAGCGCAAACCGGACGGCAAGGACCTCAACTTCGGTGTCGCGCGGATCGGCGTGGGCATGACCCGTCCCGAGGTGACCTGGGGCGAGCCGCAGAACATGCCGACCGACATCGAACTCGAGCCGGTCACCGGTAAGGCACTGCAGGAATTCGGTCGCTACCAGAGCGTCGTCTACAACCTGCCGAAGATGATCTCACTGCTGGTCGAGCCGTGGTACGCGCTGGTCGGCAATCGTGAGCAGACTCTGGGGGCCATGCGCGCGCTCATCTGCCAGCTGGCCTTCTCACATGGACCCGACCATCTGCAGATGATCGTGGTCACATCGGACTTGAGCAAGTGGGACTGGGTGAAGTGGCTGCCGCACTTCGGCGACCCGCGTCGCCGCGATGCCGCGGGCAACGCGCGGATGGTGTACTCCTCGGTTCGGGAATTCGCCACCGATCAGGCCGAATTGTTCGCTGGGCGTGGATCTTTCACGCCGCGGCACGCCAGCTCGTCGGCCCAGACGCCGACGCCGCACCACCTGATCATCGCCGATGTCGACGACCCGCAGTGGGAGTACGTCATCAGTGTCGACGGCGTCGACGGCGTGACGTTCTTCGACCTGACCGGTTCTGACCTGTGGACCGGCAACCCGGAACGGGTGCTCAAGTTCACCAACGACATCGGCGTGATCGAAGCGCTGCCGCGCGACCGTGACACCTGGATGGTGATCGACGACAACCGCTGGTTCTTCGCCCTCGCGGACCATGTCACCGAATCTGAAGCCGAGCAGTTCGCGCAAGGGGTGGCCCGCTGGCGGCTGGCCGAGGCCTACGAGGAGATCGGACAACGCGTCGCTCAGATCGGCGCCCGCGACATCCTGTCCTACTTCGGAATTGACGATCCTTCGCGGATCGATTTCGAGTCACTGTGGAGCAGTCGGCGCGATGCGCTCTCAAGCCGCTCCCGGTTGCGCATCCCGTTCGGAAATCGTTCCGACAACGGCGAACTGCTGTT
>NZ_JBYCLA010000181.1:0-3990 GCF_057473665.1 Mycobacterium sp. TH-M25 | reverse complement strand
ATCGGTGCGGATGCGACGCCGATTGTCGACACCTGGTGGCAGACCGAAACCGGCGCCGCGATGATCTCCCCACTCCCCGGCGTGACCGTCGCGGTTCCCGGATCGGCCACCCGACCGCTACCCGGCATCTCCGCACGCGTTGTCGACGACCAAGGCAACACCGTCGAACGCAGCCACGAATTCGGTGAGCATGCGCAGGGATATCTCGTCGTCGACGAACCGTGGCCAGCGATGCTGCGAGGGATCTGGGGCGATCCGGAGCGATACCGTGAGACTTATTGGTCGCGGTTCGCCGAGCGGGGCTGGTATTTCGCCGGCGACGGCGCGCGCTACGACGATAACGGCAACATCTGGGTGCTCGGCCGCATCGACGACGTGATGAACGTGTCGGGACATCGAATTTCCACCGCCGAGGTGGAGTCCGCGCTCGTCGGACACTCGCATGTCGCCGAGGCGGCAGTAGTCGGCGCCTCCGATGCGACCACCGGTCAGGCCGTCATCGCGTTCGTGATCCTCCAATCCCACGCCAAGAACCGAGGCGCGGACCTGGTCGAAGATCTGCGCGCCGAGGTGGCGCGCGAGATCTCCCCGATCGCCAAGCCACGAGAGATCCACGTGGTCCCTGAACTACCCAAGACGCGCAGCGGCAAGATCATGCGGCGCCTGTTGCGCGACGTGGCCGAAGGTCGTGATCTCGGCGACACGTCAACGCTGGTCGACCCCGGCGTTTTCGAAGCGATTCGCGCGAGCAGATAGGAGATTTTTGATGGCGAGGTGCACGCGCGATTCACAGAGGGGCATGCGCATGCCGAAGTTGACAACCCGAGTCCAGGTGCTGGGCCGCCCCGCTCGGGGGGCCGGGGCGGCTCGACTCAAAAGAGGGCTGCGGATCGTAGCGGCGCTCTTAACGGTGCCGATGCTTAGCATCGCCCCGAACGCCCATGCCGACCCCGCAGATCCGGCGTTCCAAGAACATTGCCCGGAGCCGGACCCTAACTGCTGGTCTGACCAATCTAGTTACCACGCGTTTTACACCCCGCCGGACCCGCTCCCTGGCACACCAGGCGAACTAATCCGATCCGAGGCACAGAACGGCATCAGGCTCGAGCCATCCGGCCAGCTTGGGACTTGGGTCGCACACGCCACCCGCATCATGTATGTCAGCACCGACGCGCGACACAATCCGGTCGCGGAGACCGGAACCTACCTCGAACCCAATGATCCGTGGCCGGGGCCCGGTCCTCGTCCACTGATCGCCTACGCTGCCTCACCGTTGGGCCTGGGAGACCACTGCGCAGAATCGCGACTGCTCGACCAGGGCGTCCACTTCTCATCGGGCCAGGATCTAATGCTCAACCTAGACGAGGGCTTCCTGGCCACCATGGTCGCCCGCGGCTATGGCGTCGTGGTCTCCGACGGCACGGGAGTAGGCACTCCAGGCCCGGTGCCGTTCCTGATCCGCGACGCGGCCGGACCACCCCTGCTCGACGCCGCACGAGCGGCACTGCAACTACCCGGCACATCACTGAACCCCCACTCGCCGGTGGCGCTGTGGGGCTGGTCGGCCAACGGTGGGCAGGCCTCCGCGGACGCGGCCGAAATAGCCGACAGCTACGCCCCCGACCTGAACGTCGTCGGCGCATGGAGCGGCGCCCCGGCTGCGGACCCAACGCTGCTTCCTCCCTTCATCGATGGCAACGTCTTCATGGTGGCGCTGGGATGGGTGCTCAACGGCGTGTTGGCCGCCTATCCGGAGGCCGCGCCCTTGCTGGCGCCCACGCTCACACCTCGAGGCCAGGAATTAGTCAGCCGCTCGGCGAACATGTGCCTCGTTGAAGGGCTGTGGGACTTCGGCTTCCGCCACCTCGCCGGCTATTTCAACACCGACCCCTACCAGCTGTTCGCCTCCGACCCTGTTCATACTGTCCTGGCGGCGCAACGGCTAGGCACCAGAAAACCGGCTGTGCCGGTCTTCCTGGCTTCCAATCGCTGGGACCCTTTCATGCCCTGGGGGGGAGTTCGCCAGCTGGCACAGGACTGGTGCGACAAAGGCGCCGATGTACAGCTGTGGACTAATTACCAGACGCCATTTTTCGAAAAGATGGCGATCTTCAACCACGTGCTGCCCTGGTGGGTTGACGGTGAAAGATCCATGGCGTGGGTTGCGGATCGGTTCAACGGCCTGCCCACCACTCCCAACTGCACAGAAGTGCCGAACATCCAGTGAGGTTCGCCATCTGATCGGTCGCCCCCTGCCCTCTTTGGTCTTGCTGTCGGCAGCTCGCCGCGGTGTGGTGAGGATTTTTCATGCAACTAGTGGCCCGTCTGCGTTTTGATCTGGCGGAAGGTGTCGTATGACAGGACGGCGGCTTGCGCCGCAACAGCGACGGGAACAGTTGCTCGACGTCGGAGCCGCGATGTTCGCGGAGAAGCCGTATGACGATGTCTTTGTCGAAGACATCGTCGGGCGCGCAGGCGTGTCGAGAGCGCTGTTTTATCACTACTTTGCGAGCAAGCGCGACCTTTACGTCGCGATATTCAAGCGAGCGAGTGACCGGCTGCTGGCACGGACCAGTCCGGATCCCAAGTTGCCGCTGGCCGATCAGCTTGCCAACGGTCTTGAGGCCCACATCCAATATTTTGCCGACCATCCCTTCGAGGCAGTCACGCTCAATCGTGGCGCGCTATCGGACGACCCGGCGATACAAGCGATCATCACTGAGGAGCTCAATGTCATCGGCCAGCGCCTGATCGATAAGCTTGTCTCCGAAGGACGTCGCCGCGACGTCACCGAGATCGCCGTCGAGGGTTGGTTGGCGTTTGTTCGCGGCGCCTGCGTGAGATGGGCGCAGTCGCGGGAGATCAGGGGAGCCGAGCTCACCGACACGTGTCTACGTGCGTTCGGCTGCGCTCTCGGGTACCCCAGCACACTGCAGCCGGAGCCGAACGACGGGAACCATCGCGTCAGCCACCGTAGGCCCAGGGCGTGGAGGGCCACCGCCGCCGACATCGTTGCGAGATTACACGGCGGCCGCGCCAGCATTAGCCAGATCAGTACGCAGACGGACCACTAGCTGAGGAATTTGATTGTCTCGATAATCTCTTGTCGGGCCGAATGTGTTGGTCCATAGCAGCTTCGGCCCGAAGCAGACGTTCGGCGCAGCCGGTGTAGGTGATGCCGAGTGGCGAATTGCTCCATGTGGACATCGAACGGCTGGCTCGCAGATCGTGTCGAAGTTTTGAGTTCGGCCAGGCCTGGAAACGAGCAAGGGAGTTCGTCGCGTGGCGGGGGCAGGCCGTTGTGCTCGAGGAGGCTGTGCAGATGTGAGATCTGACTGCTCTGGCCGGCGGCGTCGACTGGCTGCGCGGGACGTCCTCACTCGCCAGGCCGATCAGCAGGGCGCGAACGCGGGGAGCGTTTCCGGATGCTTTCGGGTCGGTCTGCCCCGCAGAGGATTGTCACGATGGTCCCCATGGCCACAGGGTCGGCGGCGCGGTGGATCTGACCTTCGATGTCACACGTTCTGGGTCCGACGACCCATCCGTCTCAAACTCTGCCGTCAACCCGAACATTGCCGACCAACAGCAGCATTCGGTGAACACGACCGATAGTCACGCCGACGCGCGACAGCAACCGGCTGATTCATCAGATGAAAACGGCGACATTTTTCGTGGATAATGACGATTATCCATGAAATATGCGCAATATGCTGGCAGGCAGTAGGATTGACCTTCCATAACGTCATCGCGGCGTATCGGCTGCTTACTAGGGCGCCCAGATCATCGCGGCGAATCCCGGCCTCGTAGCCGGCTGTTTGATCCTTTCGTCGTCACCCGCCAGGTGGTGCCCGTGCTCCTTTGGAACGGTGGCCGGCGCGCACGTGCTGTCACGCTGTCCGTTGTCGTTCTATCTGAGGCAGGTGCGGGCGTCTGACCTGCGGTGCCTCAGATCAAATGGCGATCCTGTTGCGGGTGGTTTGTCATCTGATC
>NZ_JBYCLA010000180.1:0-4106 GCF_057473665.1 Mycobacterium sp. TH-M25 | reverse complement strand
GACGGGGGCTTGCAGGTAGCCCAGGGCCATGACGAGGTCGCGGGCGGCGGGATCGCCGGCTATGTCAACTTTGGTGTAGGCCAGTCCTTTTTTCTCGAGCGCTTTGATGACCGCGCTGCATTGCACGCAGGCTGGTTTGGTATAAACGGTGATCGAGTCCATTTTCGCGGCCTTCCGGTTATTGGTCATCGCCATGCTTCTATTCTACTTCAGAAATGGTAGTGGGGTCATACCTCAATTTGTCTTCTCGCGCAGTTAAAGACGGGGATAACCATTGAATGTGATGACCCGTCAGTGCGGTTCACCGCTGCTTCATACACCATTTATCGGCACGCGATAATTCGCCTCAGACATGCGGTTCGTATGTTCGACGGCCCGCATCGGTCGGAAGCCGCACCATTGCCGGACCGGCCGTTCTGTCAGGTGCCGCCCGCGAGTCCCTCCGGCTTTGGCGGTGTATGTCGGCGGTGAGGGTGGGGCAGGATTGTCGGTCCTGCCCCACCCGGTGGGTTAGGCCGCGTCGGTGGCTTCGCCCTCGGTGTTGTCATCGCCGCTGGCCGGTCCGGTGGCTTCGGCCAGGTGCTCGTCGTAGACCTCGTCGGCTGTGCGCTCTCCGGTGATGACCTGCTCGATGGGGGATAGCGCGTAGCCGTTGTCGGCCAGGTAGCGCAGCAGGTCGCCGCTGGTCATCCGGAAGCTCCATCCCCAGCGGGCCTCGCTGAGGTCCACTGCCGGTTCCGGGTGCCGCCAGGCGTCCTTGGGGGTGCGCGATTCCAGGCACCCGAGAACGGAGGCCAGGATGATCACCTGGGCGCGGGCATCGCCGTTGTCGGGCAGGCCGGTGACCAGTGCGCGGATCGCCGCGCCTTCGTCACCGCCCTTGGGGTCAAGTCCGAGGATGGCGGCGGTGACGTGCTGCCCGTTGTGCTCGGTCAGCAGGTGCGAGTCCCGGGCCACGGCGTCGGCAACGAAACGTCCAGCGCCTTTGGGTGGGGTCTTGCGGGACACCAGCGTGAGCAGGAATTGCCGGCGCACCACGCCTGCGGCCTCACCCAGCTTGTTGAGCGCGATGACCTTGCGGCGCTCGCGGCGCTCGGCGTCGTGCTCGGCCTGCGCTGCCGCTGCCTCCCGCGCCGCTTTGGCCTCGTCGTCCTCGCCGTCGAGATCGACTGCACCATCGGCGATTTGGGTGGGCTCGCTCATCCCGGCGAACCGCTGGAACCGCTCGTTGGGTACCAGGCCCGCCGCCTCGTAGTCGAGGCAGAAGTACTCCGGCACGAACAGCGTGGCCTCGGTGACCGTGGTGGCGTGGCGCAGACCCTCAGCGGGTGTGGCCTCGCCGTCGTGCTGGGTGTCCCAGTCCACGGCGTCCTCTTCCACGACCTCGCCGGTGTCGGCGTCGACCCAGCCGTCCTCTTCGTAGAGCACGACGGCCCACTGCGCCGGGTCGGTCACCACCGTCTCGTCGGCTTCCTCACCTGATGCGGTCACCAGGAACGCCAGCTCCACGTAGGCGGGGTCCCAGGAGTCGGGCACCTGGTCGAGCACGGTGAATCCTTTCTCGCGCCACGCCGCTTCGGCTTCGCGCTCTGCCTTCAAGCTGGCCTGCTGGTTGCGCAGACGTTCAACGGTGTAGTCGAACGACGGCGTTCCTGCCACGCGGGCCAGCTGTGCCAGAGCGTCGGGCATGTCATCGAACTCGGCCAGTACTGCGGCCTCGGTCAGGCTCAGCTGATCGGTGGCCAGCGCCTCCATCGCCGTCTGCGACTTGCCCGCCGCGCTAGCGGCTTTCACCGTGTCTTTGTCAACGGCCAGGGCCTTGGCGACCTTCGTCACCGACACGCCGGCGTCGAGCATCTGCTGAATGCCCTTGGCGCGCTGGTTGGTGGTGAGGCCTCGGCGGTGGTCGTTTTCCACGATCTGCGTCGAGACTCGCTCCACCAGCTGTGCTTTGTCGTCGCCGTCGCTGGCTGACCGGATGTAGACCGGCACAGTGGGCAGCTCGGCCTCGATCGCCGCGAGGGTTCGGCGCTGCCCGTATCGGACGCGGACCTGGCCGTCATCGCCGCGAACACCGACAAGCGGAACGAGGACTCCGTGCTCCTTGATGCTGGCGATGAACTCTCCGTCCAAGTCGGGCACGTCGCGCACGTTGCTGTCCAGCACCAGGTCGTGCGGGTCGATGTGCTCCAAAGTTCCAGACTCCGGATGCCCACTGTCGTTGACTGTTTCGTCACCTGGGGCGATGGGGTCGGTCATGTCGATACCTCCACTACAGGGGGCGTCCCAAGGGCCGCCCGTTCTTTTTGCCTTCTGGCAGAGGAGATGTAAGGCCGGTAGTGGCCGAGGGAGGGCTAGGTTCCGGGCGGAAAGTTTTCCCGCGAGCGCAGCGAGCGGATCGGAAAAGTTTCCGCGCCGAAGGCCAAGCGCAGCGCAGCGGGAAACCTAGCGTGAGCCGGCCGCCGGCCTAGCATCGGAGAGCCAGAAGGAAAAAACTGCGATCGAGACAGGGCCTCGATTCGCGCCGCGTACGTCGTGTCGTGCTTGCCCGCCGGCGCCGCAGTTGCCATGCTGCTGGCATGCGGTTCTCGGGCGTGTATGACGCCTACGAGGCGTGGGCCATTCTCGATGGCCTCTATAAGCGGATCGCCCAGGCAGGCGCGTGGGCGGACAAGCAAACCACCAACGAGTACACGTTGGCGTATGAGCCTCGGTGGAAGCAGTTACTCAGCGGCGGCTATCGTGCTCGGTCGCAAGAGTACTTCCGAGAGTTGCCAGAGGGCGACGTCGGCGCGGTGCTGAACGTTCCCAGTCCGTTCACAGCGGTTGAGGCACGTCGCGCAGCCGGGCGAGAGGCTGTGTCGGCGATTGCGCCGCTGACCGACCGAAACAAAACGTCACTGTGACGATAAGGCGGTGGGGTAGCCCCCGTGCCCGAAGGGATGGGAAGTGGGCCCGTGACGCCGCGTCGGCGCTCGGCGCCACGGGCGGCAACGAATCCCGATATCGAATCACGCTCAAATACTCGCGACCGGGCGCCCGCCAGGTGCAATCCCGTGTGCCTGACACGTGCACGGCACAAGGATGACGGCACTCGCGCCGCGCGGACTTCCTCGCGTCTCGCCTGGTCTCACAGATAATCACGATTATGTGTGAGATGATTGCCGGGTGGTCGATGACTCCTCGGGCGGCGAATCAGCGCGTCGGCGGCGGCCTCGGCAATCGTCGGAGGCGACGAAACGTGGTGTCTCCGCGGCTGATAGGCGTGCTGGTGATGCTCTGGCGTCTCGGGTGCGCCCGGAGTGGTTTGAGGCGTTTCTGGCCGCGCGCCGTTCGGCCAAACAGTCAGCTCACACGGTGCGGGCGTATTGCCAGGATTTCGACGCCATCTGCGCGCTGATGTCATCGGCTGGCGATCGCCCCACGGAGCAGCAGCTGACGCCGGCCGCGATCACGACCGATACCGTACGTGCGGCGTTCTCCCGCTATGCGCCGAGTCGGTCGGCAGCCACGGTGCGGCGCTGTTGGTCGAGCTGGAATGCGTTGTGCACGTTCTTATTCGAAGAACAAGTGATCGACACTAATCCGATGGCGCGGGTGCCCCGACCCGCGCCCGACGAACACACCGCTAAATCGCTTCAGCCCGACACGATCGCGGCGGTGGTGGCCGCCATCGCCGACGACGACACCACCAACCCCCGGGTCTGGATCGAACGCGACCAGGCCATGGTGCTGACCTGCCTGCTGGCAGGCCTTCGCACCGAGGAACTGCTGGGCTGCAACATCGGTGACATCCGACGCTCCGGGGCCGGCACGGTCATTCACGTGCGGGGCAAAAACCGCAAAGAGCGCGACGTCCCGATCGAGCAGCAGCTGCTCGCGGTGATCGAACGCTACCTGGACAGCCGCGCCGAGCGGTTCCCCCGCCGGCTGGGGCGCGCCCACTCCCCCGCCGGGGGACTCGACCAATGGCCGGCGCACGCGCCGCTGTTCGTCAACGTCGATGACGGTGAACGGATTTCGCGGGAAACACTGCAATACCGGGTATTGCGGGCGTTCAAACGCGCCGGCAAGAACGGTACCCGACCGACCGGCGCTCTGCTGCA
>NZ_JBYCLA010000179.1:0-8657 GCF_057473665.1 Mycobacterium sp. TH-M25 | reverse complement strand
GAAGTTGTTGTCGCTGATGCTGCCGGGCTTCGTCCGCCCCGAGCGGGTCGACTACTTCCGCCAATTCATCAAGCGACGCACCAAGATCGCGATCGGGAGCACGTCGGCGTTGGCGGGTTCGAGCTGATCGCGACATCGACCATGAGCCTGTTAGGATTTCGCGCCGCGTCAGTCGACAACCGACGGTGCGGCATTTGAGACCGGAGCTCCGGAGGTATTAGGCGATGGCCCGCCAGGTTAGATCGGAAGCGACACGGCGCAAGATTCTCGACGCCGCGGTCGACGTGTTCACCGAAGTCGGCTTTGCGGCGGCCGATCGGGGCACGATCATCGAGCGCACCGGGATGACCAAGGGTGCCTTCTACCACCACTTCGATTCGATGGAAGCGCTCGCATCGGCCATCATCGAGGATGGCGCCAACCTGGTGGTCTCCGAATTGGGCGCGATGTCGGACTCGTTGTCGCCGGCGCTGGAGAACATCCTGCACGGAACCTTCGTCACCGCTAATTTGTTCGCCACCAACAAAGTCGTCCGCACCGCCGAGCAGCTGACGCTCGCGTTCGGCAAGTTCAACGACCAGGCCGGCGCCGTGTGCACCGCCTGGATCGAGGTGATGACGGCAGAGGCCCGCCGGGCGATCGCCGAAGGCGACATCCGGGAAGAGCTCGACCCTCAGATGGTCAGCGAGTCGATCATCGGCGCGACCTTCGGCGCGCGGACGATGGGCCGGCAGACCGCCGACGGCAGTGACCTGGTCCGTCGCCTCACCCAGATGTGGGAGCTACTGTTCCCCGCGATCGTCACTGAAACGTCGCTGGGCTACTACCGCGAATTCCTGGCGCGCGAGGCGCTGCGCCACGTCGACCACGACGGTTCGCCCCAGCCCTAGTCCATAAACAGATAGTCCAACACGATTTCATCGAGTCGGCGACGCGCCCAGGCCTGATACGCGTTCCTCCTTCTTCGCAGACTTGCAGGCCGTGAAGCGGAACCTACGGCCGCGCCCCTTGTTTACACCGGATTCTCGACAGCCCCGCGCTTGACAAACATCACCCGATATCAGATCACCTGGCGTCGAATTGCCGGCACTTTCCCCGCGACAGGCGCTCTATGTAACCAACCTCTTGCACAACGACGTCCGACTCCGGGCCGCCGTGTCGGCGCAGCACCGCGAGCAGGTCCGTCCGCAGCTTCTCGAGGTCGCTCGAACCATCGGTCACCACGCACACGTCGACGCCGCCGGGCGTCTTACCCACCGAGAAATTGGCGACGCCGGAGGTGGCCAGGACTGTCTGCTCGAGTTCGGCGCGGGGCACCACGGCGCCGGCGTCGTACTGGAAGGCCCCATTAATCCGGCCGTGAACCGAGGTGATGCGGCGATGCGCGCAACCACACTCACACGGCTCGTCGGACATCGTCACGGCGTCGGCCATGTCGTAGCGGATCAGTGGTTGTTCCAGGTTGAACAGGTTGGTCAGCAGCAGGCGATCGGCGGGTTGCCCATACGGCACGACGTTGCCATCGGCGTCCGCCGGCTCCAGAATCACCAGATCGTCGGCGACGTGCATGCCTTCACCCACGCCGCAGGGAAAGGCATACGTGCCCTCTGAGCAGCCCCAGAACTCCGACGCCTCGATCCCCCACGCGGACCGGACCGCCTCTCGCACCGGCGGAGTGCACACCTCCCCGGCGAGGCTGACCCAGGTCGGCGTGATGGTGAGCCGTCCTTGCATCGCCTCTGTCGCGAGCTCCCGGATGAGACTCGGCCACCCCTGCAGAGCCGTCACCGCGGGACGGGCGTTGTTCAGGCCGTCGACGATCTCGGCCAGGGGCAGCGTGGCATCGAAGCAGTGCGATGTCGGCCCGCCGCTCTCGAAGGTGCTGAAGGCGTAAAAGATCCCCGACTCATGCTTGGGACTTCCGCTGAAGCATTGCGCCAGTACCGCATCCGGGTCTTCGCCGCGTCGGCCGGTCCAGCGCGAGCCTTGCATCACGAAGGTGACAAACGAGTCCCAGCCGTACACGTGGTACGACGGGTTCTCGGTGTATCCCGACGTGATGATCGCCCGGTACTCGTCGTCGAGATAGCCGTCGCCGGTCAACTCGTCGAGGTGCTGTTTGATCCGGTCACGCGTCAAGCCGGGGACCGTGACGAGGCGGTCGAACTCCGACATCATCTCGGCCTTGCTCAGGACCGGCAGCGAGGCGAGGTCGGCCTCGGTGAAGTGCGCCAGATCGTGGCCGGCCAGGCGTTCCCTCCAGAACGGCGAGCGCTCGGCGGCGTGCAGCAGCAGTTCCCGAAGGCGCCGTTCGCGTTCGGCGGCGAGACGACCTGCGTCCCAACGCAGCCGGCGCACCCCCTTGAGGTAGGCGTCCTGCAACTCGGCGCGCTGGCGCCGGACCAGCTGCTCGTAGCGACTGTCCGGTGTCACGTCAGTGGTGATCGTCAACGTCTGTTCCCTTCTTGAGCGATGTGGCTGAGGCTGTGCGGTTCGGCGGCGACAAGCCGGCATCATTGAGCAGCCGTCGCTCGTCGACCTTGCTGGACGACGTCAACGGCAACTCGGCCACCACGACGAACCGGTCGGGCAGCATTGTCGCGGGCAGCCGTTCGCCGGCGGCCTGCCGGACCGCGAGTGGGGTCAGCGCGCTGTCGGGTACGACGAATGCGACGATCCCGAGACTGCCGTCCAGATCGAAGGGTGTGCACGCCACGGATGCGACCCCGGCGATGCCACCGAGCGCTTCGGTCACCTCGACCAGCGACATCCGCACACCGTGTCGCTTGATGACGCGGTCGCAGCGCCCCACGTAGACGTAGTTGCCGCGGTCGTCGCGGTAGACGAGGTCACCGGTGCGGTAGACGGTGGCTTCCTCGACGACGTCGGCCCGCAACACGGCCGCGCTGTGACCCGGGTCGTTCAGATAGCCGGCCATCAGCTGCCGTCCGCCGATGTACAGCTCGCCGACCACTCCGGGTTCGTCCACCAGGCAGCCGTGCTCGTCGATCAGATGGAAGGAGCTGCCGGGGTGTGGCCGGCCGATCGGTACCAGGCCCCCGTCGAGCAATTCCGGTGTCAGGTCCAGATGAGCGACGGCGATCGTCGTCTCGGTCGGCCCGTACCGGTTCACGACGCGCAGTCCCGGACTGGCGGCCCAGACCGCGGTGATGTCGGCGCCCGACGGCGCCTCACCGCCCAGAGCCATCACGCGCAGCGGCGTATCGGCCAACCGGTCCAGGCGACCGCTGGACCTAAGTAACCGAAGGTAGCTCGGCGAGAAGCTGGTCACCGTGATCCCTTCGGCCGCGACGATCGAGAAGAACCTGCGCGGGAACAGCAGGGCTTCCCGGTCGGGAATGACGAGGGGCACGCCGCGAATCAGCGGGGGAAAGATCGCGGAGAAAGACCCGTCGAAGTGCACGGGCGACACGCACAGTGCGCGGTCGTCCGCCGTGAGTCCGACAGCATCCGCGCACGCTTGCGTCGCGGTGAAAAACGCGTCGGCGGGGATCTGTACGCCCTTGGGGACACCGGTCGTCCCGGACGTGTAGATGATGTACGAAATCGGGCCGGGCGCCGGCGGCGGCGTGGGTCCGACGGTCGCACTCAACGCCGACAGGGTGCTCCACGCGGTGCCGAAGGGGAGGCCGGACGGCGCCGGGCCCGCGGTGAGCACCAGCGCGGGCCGACAGTCCGCCACGATCTGTGCGCGGCGGACGTCGGGATCGGTGACCGCCAACGGGACGAACGTGACGCCGGCCCACAGGCAGCCCAGCGCCGCCGCCACGAAGTCCACGGAATTGCCGATCAGCAGGGCAACCCGCGCCCCGGGCTGGACGCCTGTGCGGTGCAGGCCGGCGGCCACTCGCGCTGCTTCGGCGCGCAATTCGCCGCGGGTCAACGCTCGATCGAGGTCCTTGACGGCGGGCCGATCCGGGGCGCGATCGGCGTGGTCCAGCACCCCGCCCAGCACGCCGCGATGCGCCGCCTTCTTCAGCAGTTGTTGCACACTGGGCTCCGTCGCCAGCCAGTCGTGGCTTTGGCCAGGGCCTGGTCGATGTCTTCGATGATGTCGTCGATGTGCTCGATCCCAATCGACAGGCGGATCGTCTCCGGTGAGATACCGGCCTTTGCGAGCTCGTCGGTGGACAGTTGCCGGTGGGTGGTGGACGCCGGATGGATGGCCAGGGTCTTGGCGTCGCCCAGATTGAGCAGCCGCTTGATCAGCTGCAGCGCATCGAAGAAGGCAAGCCCGGCGGCATACCCTCCGTCGCAGCCCCCCTCGACCCCGAAGGTGATGATGGACGGCACCCGCCCGTTGAGGTAGCGGTGCACCAAGTGGTGATACGGATGGTCGGGTAGCCCGGCGAAGCTCACCCAGGCCACCCGCTCGTCGGCGGCCAGGTAAGCGGCCACCGCCCGGGCGTTGGCCTCGTGGCGTTCGAGCCGCAGGGCCATCGTCTCGAGGCCTTGGAGCAGCAGAAAGGCGTTGAAGGGCGAGAGGGTCGCGCCGCTGTTGCGCAACTGGGTGGAACGCGCCCGCACGGTGAAGGGCCGCTCGGGGAAGTCGCGGGCGAACACGACGCCGTGGAACGCGGGCTCGGGCTCGTTGAACATGGGAAAGCGGTCGGGATGGTCGGCCCACGGGAAGCGGCCGCCGTCCACGATGGCCCCGCCGAGGGTGGTGCCGTGACCGCCGACGAATTTGGTCAGCGAGTGCACGACTACGTCGGCGCCGTGCTCGAAGGGCTTGAGCATCAGCGGCGTCGCGACCGTGTTGTCCACGATGAGGGGTACGCCCTGCGCGTGGGCCACCTCGGCCACGGCTTCGAGGTCGACGATGTTGCCGGCCGGGTTGCCGATCGTCTCGCAGAAGACGGCGCGGGTGTTGTCGTCGATGAGCGAGCCGATCGACTCGGCGCGGTCGTCGACGGCGAAGCGGGCCTCGATGCCCAGGGTGGGCAGCACGTGGGCGAAGTAGGTGAAGGTGGCCCCGTAGAGCTGCGGGGCCACCACGATGTTCGAGCCGGCAGTGGCCACGGTCAGGACGGCGTAGCTGACCGCGGCCATCCCCGAGGCCACCACCAGTGCCGCCGTCCCCCCTTCGAGGGCGCAGATACGCTGCTCGAGGACGTCGAGGGTCGGGTTGTTGAGCCGGTTGTAGTGATAGCCCGGCGTCTCCATGTCGAGCACGGCGCCGGCGTGCTCGGCGCTGGCGAAGTCGTGGGCCACGGTCTGGTAGATCGGTACCGCTACGGCCCGTGTCCCGTCGGATGTGTAGCCGCCGTGGATGGCGATGGTCTCGTCATGCATGGGCTCGGGCGCTCCTCTTCGGGATGGTGCCCAACAGGTTTATGTACAGGCGCTCGGCCGCGCCCCGCCACGGCCAGGGGGCGCGGGTGCAGATGTCGTCGAACGGAAAAGCAGCTACTACGTCCGCGTTCCGCTCGCCGACCACCAGCCGCGCATGCAGCCGGCAGAGCGCGTCCCAATCCGGGCCGGTCGCGCAATCTGTTGGTAGACAGGGCAACTCGTCGCACAAGTGGCCGACGTAGCGACGCACATCGCGGACGTATTCGCGCACCAGGCTCGATGGGTCGTACTCGGGGTGGGCCTGCACCAGCATGACCTCGCACTCGCCTACCGTCTTCGTGACCACACTCCACCCGACCTGCTCTGACTGCAGGGCCACCGAATAGCCCGCGCCGACCACTGCCTCAAGGGGCACGGAGTTCAGCCGTGAATGCGGCAGGACGACGGCTCCCATGTCAGGCAACCCGGCGGCCAGCGGGTGGGCCGGGTCAGCCTCCTGGGCGAAGACGCCGGTGCACTTGGCCGACAGCGTGGTCCGTTCGACACCGTCGAAGACGGCCAGCGCGGCGTGGGCCGACAGGCAGGACAGCACCATCACCTGCACGTGCTCGCTACCCCACTTCAGCAGTCCGTGCAGATCGGCCCAGTAGGGCTCGTCCTCGATGCGGGACTCGATCGGATTGGAGCCGGTCACCACCAGCAGGTCCGGGGGTTCGTTGAAGATGTCCTCGAGGGGTCGGTACTCGGCGGCGATCTGGGACTGAATCCGCTCGCCGCGGGGCACCCCAGCCATGGTATGTCGGGTCAGGGAGAGGGTGTCGTCGCCTGACCCTGCCGCCAGCAAGCCCACGAACTGCCGTTCGGTGGCGCAAAAAGCGGAGTCGGGCATGTTGTTGACCAGAGCGCACTTCCATCGCGCCGGTCCCTCAGCCAGTTGAACGCCCACCTCAGTACCCCATGTCGGAGTAGGAGACCGTGACCTCTTGGTGGAGCAGCCGGTAGACAGCTTGCAACTGCTCCTCGGTGTCGGTCGACCCGACCACAGCAACGATGTGGTTGCCGGAGCCGTCACGCCAGTCGAGGGCGGCACCCGGCGCCTGGTGCAGGCTCACCGTGTCCACGTCGGCGCGGTCGCTGAAGTCGTTGATGCCCTCGACGGCGGTCACAGTGGCAGAGACGGTCGGCGGCTGGAGGAAAAAGCGGTAGCCGATCCGGCTGGTGGCCACCGGACTGTCGAGAGAGATCGACTCGCCCAGGGCCACTCGCAGGGTGAGGTCGAGCAGGCTTACGCCGGCGGCGCGCTCCAGCATCTCCGGCACACCACCGCCCAACCGCCCGTTCACCTCGATGATGCGGGGCCCGTCAGGGGTGAACTTGACTTCGGTGTGCAGGCATCCGGTGCGTACCCCAAGTGCGGCGATGGCCCGGGTGGCCAGATCCATTACGGCCGAATGGCTTTCGTCGTCGAGGGCGGCGGGGATGAAGAACCCGGTCTCGCGGAAGTCTTTGGCCGGCGGGAAGCGGCCGGTGAGGGCCAGGTGGCTGACAGTGCCGTCGGCCACCACGCTCTCGACCGACACGTAGCCGCCGTAGGGGTCGCCGGTCCGGGCCGGATCGTCGGGAAGGTAACCCTCGAGCACCATCTCGGGGCGGTCCGGTCCGAGGGTCTCCAGCAGTCGCTTGAATTCGACGCCGTCGCGCACCAGGAACGTGTAGCGGCTGCCCTGAGCCGAGCGGGGCTTGAGGACGGCGGGCCAGCCCACCTCGGCTTCGACTGCCAACAGCCCGGTCTCGGAGTGATCGGGGCGGACGAGGCGGCAGCGCGGCATGTCGAGGCCGGCATCGGCCAGGGCCTGGCGCTGGCGCGCCTTGTCGGTGAGGGCGGCGGCGGTCGCCGGGTTGTGAAAGGGCAGGCCCAATCGTTCTGCTAGACAAGCTAATTCGACCATTCCGGCGTCGAGGAACGTGGTCAGGCCGTCGGGCTCCCAGTCGCCCAGAACCTTGGCTGCCTGCGCGACGCTCTGGCCGTCCAAGTCGACCACGCCGCCGAATCGGTTGAGGAGATCGGTCATCTCGTCCATCCCCGGCACGGACGTGTCGATCAGCCAGATCAGATCGCACACTCCGGCGGCCGCCTCGGCCAGCTGCATCACGGGAACGCAGCGCGGCCCGTAGCCCACCGCCACCAAGGGCCGGGTCCGTCCGGTCGATAAACCGTTATCCATCATGCGCTCAGCCGATCACGGACTCGACGCAGTCCTGGGCGTCGTACACGGCCCGGAGGCGGCTTCGGGGTGAGGGCAGGTAGTGGGTGAAGTAGCGCACTCCCTCGGTGAGAACGCCCAGCACGGATAGGTTGGGCTGGAGTCGGCCCTCGGTGTCGTAGGGGTGGAACTGTTCATTGATGGCCACGCTGCCCACCGGTGTGTCGCCGTAGCTGAGCTGGGTCAACCTTCCCTTCGCGTAAAGCCGGCTGAGTAGTGGCGAGCCCGACCGGGCCAGGGAGGGCATGTCCAGATAGCCCCGCACCACCCCGTCGACCGTCAGTGTCGTCGGCTCGTCGAGGGCCGTCGAACTCAGGCGGACGCCGTCGGCGCAGGGGGCCAACTCCGGGTCGGGTCCGAGCGGGATGCGCACCACTCCCGCGTCGAGCAGGCCCAGCAGTTGCTGAGATCGCATAGGTGGCACGCCCGCCTCCAGCCGGTTGATGCGGCCGCGGACATTCGACTGGAACTCGACGTAGGAGTCCAGCGACAAACCACCGAACTCGATGACGGAACGCAGCTGGTCCCGGAGGATGCGCAACACCTCCTGGGCCGCCTTGACTGGGCTCCCCCCGGGCTTCAGGGCCTCGGTGAGGTCGTCTTCGATCATGTCGTAGGCCTGGCCCTGGTAATCGGCGGCCGACGTGTAGTGGCGGTCTGCCCCGGCGAAGAGGTGGGCAGCCGGGTCGAAGCGCCCGTAACGCGGCTCGAGACCGTCGACGACCTTCTCGTAGTGCCCGTTGAGCCAACCTTGGCGTAGGACGGTGCGAACCTCGGTCGACTCGACGTTGCCCCCGGACAACAAGGCGGACTGGATGTAGTAGCGCGCCTGCATCTCTGCGAAGATGAGCGGCAGAAGCTCGGCGCGGAAATCCACGTGGCGCCGCACCGGCGAACCGCCCGGATTGGTCAGCGCCGCAAACTCTTCGGCGGTGCATACGACGGGCTGATATTGGCCGTAGGGGTCGACGCCGGTGGCCGACTTGGCGCAGTACGGCGCACCCGAGCGTGAGTACAGGGTGATGGTCGGCTCCCGACCCGAGGGCACGTAGCGCTTGCGGCCGGCCCGGTCGCACC
>NZ_JBYCLA010000178.1:0-5869 GCF_057473665.1 Mycobacterium sp. TH-M25 | reverse complement strand
TCGATGACGACCGCCACTTCCGTCCCGCGGATACTGACAGCAGTCCGGCCCGGCGCTACCGCCGCGACCCCTAGGCCGTCGTTGGCATCGTCGCCCGGCAGCTAGATCGCGGGCGCGGTCAATGCCAAGAACGCGCCGAGTTCGACCAGGCTGCCCGGCGCCGGCGGCAGGTAGTCGGTCAACGCGTCGGCCCGCACGATCACGGCCGCGTACTGCGCGCGACTGATCGCCACATTCAACCGATTGCGGTTGAGCAGGAACGGAATTCCGCGCGGGATGTCGTCGACGGACGAGGCTGTCATCGACACGATCGCCACCGGCGCCTCGGCGCCCTGGAACTTGTCGACGGTTCCCACCCGGACGTCGCCGAGGCCGGCGGAAGCCAACTGCCGGCGCAGCAGCAGCACTTGTGCGTTGTAGGGAGCCAGCACCAGTACGTCGGTGGACGCCAATGGCCGGGTACCGTGCTCGCTTGTCCAGGCCAAGCCGACCAGCGTGTTGATCAGCTGAACGATCGCGTCCGCCTCTTCGGGACTCTCGGTCGAATTGCCTTCGTGGGCAACGCGAAGCACCTGCACCCCGGCCGGATAGCCGTGCAGGCGGCGCGCGGCGGTGAGTTCGGTGTACGGGCGCAGACGGCCCTCGTAGGACAGCGCCGACACCGGAGCGCATACGGCGGGATGCATGCGGCGTGAGCGGTGGAGGAAGTAGCCGCGCTCGGCGGGCAGCGTGCGGTGGTCTTCGATCAGCCAGCCCAGCGCGGACCCGTCGACCGGTTCGGGATGAGTGCCCTGGCTGACCTGCGGCAACTGCTGCGGATCGCCCAGCAGCAGCAGGTTGCCGGCCGACGCGGCCACCGCGATGGTGTTGGCCAGGCAGAACTGGCCGGCTTCGTCGATCACCAACAGGTCGAGGCTTTCCGGCGGGACCCGGCTGGGGTTGGCGAAGTCCCAGGCGGTGCCGCCGATCACGCATCCTGGTGTGCCGCTGATGAATGCCGGGTAGTCGTTCTCGCGGATCTGCTGCCATACCGCACCCGGACGCTCGCCCTTCTTGGCCACCCGCGCCGGGTCGATCTCGGCGTCGATGGTGCCCTGCAGCAGGTTTTCCACCACCGCATGCGACTGCGCGACCACCCCGACCCGCCAACGATGCTCGGTCACCAGTCGGGTGATGACGCGGGCCGCGGTGTAGGTCTTGCCGGTGCCGGGCGGCCCGTGCACCGCGATGTAGGACGAATCCAGGTCGAGCAGACCGGCGGTGATGTCGGCGATGAAATCGCCGCTTCGGGGAAGGTCGTCGCCGCTTCGGGTTCGTGGTCGACGGCGGAGCAGGATGTCGATCACCGCGGTGCGGGGGAGGTGTGGCAGCGTCGCCGCGATCTTTGCCGTCGCCGTCTCAATGGCCTGGCGCAGCGGCCTGGTGTTGACCGGGCTACCCGGCGTCAGCGCGAACGGGAGCTGGTGAAAAGTGTTGCCGTCGGGCGGGGTTCGTTCGCAGATCACCACCGAGGTCGGGACGGTTGGGTCGTCGAAATCGACGACCTCGGCGTGGCCGGCCGCGCGCCGGTCCGGGTTGTCGGCCAGCCCGGACGGGGCGGGCGGGTCGTAGAGCGCGAAGACGTTGTCGTCGAGCCGGCCGCGGGCCAATTCGCCGGTCAACCGAACCCGCCGCTGCAGTTTGCGGGCCCGGGGCGGCTGATGCCACTCGATGTCGACGTCCGCCTCGTTGACGATGAAAACGTCTGTCTGGTCCGCCCATTCGTCGACGGGGTAATTCAACCGGTCGAAGTGGGCCCACCAGAACGGCTTGTCCTCGCGTCGGTGGAAGCCGCGGGCCGCCGAGACCAGCGCCACGGCTGTCTGCTCGGGAGTGCGATCACCGGTCGCGGCGTCGCCGCTGAATTGCCGCAGCGCTGCTGCAAGCGGGTCGGTGGTCTCGATGACGCCTACATCGGGAACCGGTTGGGTGCCGACCGGTGTGACACTGTTCTCGAAGGCCTGGATGATCAGCCAGTCACGCAATTCGCGGGTGGATTCGCAGTCGTACTGGTTGTAGCCCTCGATTTCCTTGAGGACGGCCGCCGCCCGGTCGAGGTCGCCGCCGGAGCGCAGTTCGCTGTAGCGCGCATACTGCGTGATCGAGTCGGTGGCGGTGGTCACCTCACCCGACCGCAGCCGGGATCCCATGTACCGCGGCTCCAACGCCTTCAGGCTCAGCGACTCGCTACCCGTCCGAATGCTCTTGCGCACAATCGGATACAGGTCGACAAGCGTTCCGCTGCGCAGCAGGTCGTCGACGTCGTCTTCCCCCACGCCGTGACGACCGGCCAGCCGGAGCAGCGCCGTCTTCTCGTATGCGGCGTAGTGATAGATGTGCATGTTGGGGAAACGCTTGCGACGCTTGGCAACCAGCGCCAAGAATTCGGTGAGCGCCGTGCGCTCGTCGAGCCGGTCGTGTGCCCACAGCGGATGAAAAGCGCCCGCCCTGCCACCTTCGAGAACGCCGAACAGATACTCCAGACCCCAGTCGACTCCGTCGGCGGTCCACAGCGGGTCACCCTCGAAATCGAAGAACAGATCGCCCGCGTCGGGATCGGGGAGCAGCGTCAACGGTTGCGGGTCGGCGACCTCGAACTGTGGTGTGCCGATGTCGCGTTGGCGGATCTGTAGCCTCGCCTGGGCGACGAGTCCGGTGACCGAACGCGCGGACATGTTGGCAATCGAACCGGAGTGCCCGGCGAGGTCGGAGACGGTGATGAGGCCGGCGTCGATCAGCTTGGCGCGCTGGCTGACTCGCAGGCCCGCGACGAGGAGCAGGTCGTCGGCGGCGCGCACCTGCTCCGCGCAGACCGGGCACCGAAAGCAGGCCCGAACGCCGTCGTCGGTCCAGCGCGCCGGGGAGCCTGCGGCGTAGTGATCGTCGAGCAGGCGCTGCAGTCGCGCGCGCTGCTCGCGGTACACCGGGATCAGCTCGTCGACCTGGTAGTTGACCGCGGTGCCGTTACCGAGCATCAATTCCGCTTCGGGGTGCATTGCGGCACCGGCCTGGCGCAAGGTGTCCGCGTAGGCGGCGATCTGAAGCAGCGCAGTGACTTTCGCCGAGCGGGCCAGTTTGGTGTCGGACACCTGATACCTGCCGTCGCGCAGCACCAGAAAATCGGCGAACCCAGCGAAGTGGCCGTCGAACATCGCGGCCTGGTAGATCACCGGTACGCCCTGGTCCATCTTGCGCCGGGTCTGTGTCGCGGCCGCGGTGATGTTCTCGACGGTGAAGGGGGCGGGCCGGCCGATTACCGCGACGCCGCCGGCGTGCTCGTCGCGCAGTTGGTCGAGCCGGCGGCGTTCGTGTTCGTCACCGAGAGCCGCGGTGCGTTCCAACAGGTCGTCGGTGACCGTGACGTGTTGCCCACGACCGAGTTTGGCGTCAAAATCCCGCAGCAGGGCGTATTCACAGCGCGCCGCGGACGCGAGATCCGACGCGCTGAAGATGACACTGTCGCCAGCCATGAACACAGCAGCCACTGTAGGTGGCCGCACCGACAACTCGGGCTCAGTTGGCGATCAGCTCCACCCCGTTGCCGTTCCAGCGGAACTTCACGATGCTGGGCAGGCCGATCCCGCCGGAGTAGCTCAGCGCCACCGTGTCACCGGTGCACTGCGAGTTGTCGAGGCCATTGAAGCCGTAGGTGTCGGGCACCCCTTGGGGCGGTATCAGCTTGCCGAGATGAAACAGCACCGCGCGGGTGTTGGGGCTCTCGGCGTTGGTGTTGGCCTTGACGATGACCGCGGACAGCTGCGCGCACTCGTTGAAGTTGCCGGCCAGCGGCTCGGGGTTCCACGGCTGGTGGCTGCGCGGATCCAGCGGCAGCTCGGACACCCCGCGGGCGATCGCGGGATCGGCAAGGTTGACCGCACAGGGGTCGACGGGCCCCGGGGTGGACGACGGCGCGGCGGCCGCGGGCGGCGCTGCCGTCGGCCGTGCAGCGGCGGTGGTGTGGCTGGTGGGCTCGGGAGTCTTCGCGACGGTCGAATCCCCTGATCCGCACCCGCTCAGCGGGGCGGCGAGCAGCGCGGCGGCGGTTATCCCGATCAGCCGCATTGGTGTCCACACAACGCCGCACGGTACCTTGACCAGCCCCGTCGACGCGGCAGGCGTGGCCGAGTGGCAGTCGACCACTAAGCTTTGACTCGACATGGACTCCCCGCATGATGACACCGTGACCTTCGCCGACCTGCAGATTCACCCGTCGGTGCTGCAGGCCCTTGCCGACGTCGGCTACGAGTCGCCGTCGGCGATTCAGGCAGCGACGATTCCGGCCCTGATGGCGGGCTCGGATGTGGTCGGTCTGGCCCAGACCGGAACAGGCAAGACGGCTGCGTTCGCGGTCCCGATCCTGTCCAAGATCGACACCAGCAACAGAGCCACCCAGGCCCTGGTGTTGGCCCCGACCCGGGAGCTGGCGCTGCAGGTCGCCGAGGCGTTCAGCCGCTACGGCACCCACCTGCCGCAGGTCAACGTGCTGCCGATTTATGGCGGAGCGTCCTACACGACGCAGCTCGCCGGGCTGAAGCGCGGCGCGCAGGTGGTCGTCGGCACGCCCGGCCGCGTGATCGACCACCTCGAGCGCGGGACGCTGGACCTGTCCCACGTCGACTACCTGGTGCTCGACGAGGCCGACGAGATGCTGACGATGGGCTTCGCCGAGGAAGTCGAGCGGATCCTGGCCGAGACGCCGGAGTACAAACAGGTCGCGTTGTTCTCCGCGACCATGCCACCGGCGATCCGCAAGCTCAGCAATAAATACCTACACGACCCGACCGAGGTCAAGGTCGAGGCGAAAACCGCCACCGCTGAGAACATTGCACAGAGCTACATCCAGGTGGCCGGCCCGCGAAAAATGGACGCGCTGACCCGGGTCCTGGAGGTCGAGCCGTTCGAAGCGATGATCGTCTTTGTGCGCACCAAGCAGGCCACCGAAGAGGTCGCCGAAAAGCTGCGCGCCCGAGGCTTTTCCGCGTCTGCCATCAACGGCGACATCCCGCAGGCGGTGCGCGAGCGGACGATCACCGCGCTCAAAGAGGGCGGTGCCAGGGGCATCGACATCCTGGTCGCCACCGACGTCGCGGCCCGGGGATTGGACGTCGAGCGGATCTCGCATGTGGTCAACTACGACATTCCGCACGACAACGAGTCATATGTGCACCGCATCGGCCGGACGGGCCGGGCGGGACGGTCGGGTAACGCGCTGCTGTTCGTCTCGCCGCGTGAGCGCCACTTGCTGAAGTCCATTGAGCAGGCGACCCGGCAGAAGCTGACCGAGGCTCAACTGCCCAGCGTCGACGACGTGAACGCCCAGCGGGTGGCGAAGTTCGCCGACTCCATCACCGACAGCCTCGGCTCGCCCGGACTGGAATTGTTCCGCCGCCTGGTCGCGGATTACGAGCGCGAGCACGATGTTCCGATGGCCGACATCGCCGCGGCGCTGGCGCTGCAGTCACGCGACGGCGAAGACTTTCTGATGTCGCCGGAATCTCCCGCCGAGCGCCGGCAACGCGAGCACCAGGACCGGCCGGCCAAACCCGCTCGCAGCTTCGGCGACGGACCCACGAAGGGTCTCGCCACGTATCGCATCGCGGTCGGTAAGCGGCACAAGATCGGACCGGGAGCGATCGTCGGCGCCATCGCCAACGAGGGCGGACTGCACCGCAGCGACTTCGGCCACATCACCATCAAACCGGATTTCTCGCTCGTGGAACTGCCGGCCAAATTGCCCCGGGCGACTCTGAAAGCCCTTGAGAACACTCGTATCTCCGGTCAGCTGATCAACCTGCAACCGGATCGGGCTCCGGACAAGAACCGCCGCGGC
>NZ_JBYCLA010000177.1:0-4789 GCF_057473665.1 Mycobacterium sp. TH-M25 | reverse complement strand
GCAAGGGCGCCTTTCCCGGCGCCAGAGGTGCCAGCGGGCCATATCGGCCGCACCGCGGCCGACCTTGACGCCGGCCCCCAGGCGGGCGTCCCCGCCGACTTGTCGGCGTCACTGCCTGATTGCACGCCAGCAAGTGCGACTCGTCCATCCCGTTCGGCGGCCACGAGACTTCCTCCGGCCGATCTACGTCGGCGTTCGTCTAATGCGCGGACCGGCCGACGACGAGACGCTGGTGAGCCCGGTTCAAGCAGGCTCTGCGGCCCTGCTCGCGGCGGCCGGCCGGTCCCGCCCGGCGTGCCGGCTGCGCCGGCCGGCCTGGCGCCGGTACACAATGGGGCAGTGGACCGTGATATCGAGACCAGCCTGTCACTGGTACTGGCTGCTGCCGATGACCCAGCGGCCGCCGCACATCTGCGATGGGTCGTCACCGGCGAGGTCGTCGCCCGCCAGCTGGCGATCGACATGGCGTGGCCAGCCGACTCTGACGACGTGCGATAGACGCGAGGCCGTCAACAATCAGCCCAGCTTGGTAGCTGCGTGACAGCCGCCCGCCTTGTAGGCTGCGCGGTAATCGCCATGCCATGCGGCGGGAGCCGCGACAGCCTTCGCCGCGACCGAAGACCTAACCGGCGGTAAGCCCCTCTAGGGGCAATGGCGGTTCCTTCCTGTTCCCTGCGGAGTCGGCAGGCGGTCGCGGAGCTGGCAGCCGGCCGCGTGAATCAGGAGGCTTTCTCCCTTGGTTGAGTCGAACCGTCTCAAGAAACTCGCCCGCCGCTACATGGCCGAGCACCCTGACGTGAAGTACCAGACGGCGCTCGATGCCGTCGCGTCGGCGACTATCGAGCCGGCCGCGGTTTCCGCTTGGGTGACCGCGCTCGGCGGCCTGGCCACCGCGGCCCAGATCGCGGAGCGCTGGAGGGAATCACCATTGTCTCCGTCCCGCCTGCGTGTCCCACTCGGGTTCTTTACCCCGCCGGCCGACAGCCCGGGCGACCCCGCGGAAACCGCTTTTCTCACTCTCGGCACCGCGGGCGCCGCTGCTGCTGGGAATGTGGCGATCATCGGACGTACCGGCAGCGGTAAATCGACCGCACTGCAAACCGTAATGATGAGCCTGGCCGCACAGTACGACCCGGATTGCTTGCGGTTCGCCCTCATTGACGCCAAGGGCACGCGGACCTTCTCGCCGCTCGCCGAGCTGCCGCACACGATCGCGTGCAGCCGTGAGCATCCGTCGACCGTGGTCGCTGTCGCTCGCCGGCTTTCGGGAGAGATCGAAATCCGGGACCGGCAAGTAACCGCCGCCGGTGCTAAAAGCATCCACGAGTACCGCGACCTCGCCACTTGTGACGGCACCACCCCGTTGCCGGACCTGATTGTGGCGGTGGACGAGTTCCACGAGATCCGGCGTCGGTTCCCCTACGTCGCCAAGACCATCTACGACGTGCTGGAGCGGGGTTCAGACCTTGGCGTTCACGTCGTGCTCGCTGACCACGCGGTGTATGACGACGGGGTGCTTCGCGGCTTCGCCAATCAGCTGATGATGTCACCGCCACGCTCGGGCGATCAGAGAACCGCCGGTGGCCGGCCCGTCGTGGCGGTGGTCGACCTGTGTCCCGGCGCCGGTTACCTGCGCACGCCGGAGATGTCGGACCCCAGGCAGGTTCGTGTGTTCGACTCGACTGGCTGGGACGGCGGGCGCTTGTGCGGTCTGATCATCGCGGCGGCCGCAATATCGCATCCGGCCTGACGGCAACGCCCTGGCGGCAGATGATGCCCCAAACGGCATGTAGGTGTCCGGGGTTAATTTCCACCCCGGTTTACTACACGACCGCGCGGCTCCACGCGCCCGGCAGCCGTGCGCCGCTGGCTAGGGCTTTGTCGAGCTCGTCGAAGTGCTCGGCCAGGTGCAGTGCCTGGGTGCGCAGTTCCTCGTAGTCGCTGCGTTCGTCGGCTTCCAGCAGCAGCGCCAACCCGGTGCGTGCTTCCTCAAGCGTGCTGGTCGTGTTTCTCATGGGTTTGATCTTCCTGTACGGCTGTCGTCGGCGGCGCCGCCACCGGCGGGCGGGCGGAAATTAATTCCGGAGGCGTTTCCGCTTGCAGTGGGGCGGCCCGGTGGGGCAGGGGTTGCCTGCGCCCACCGGGCGGGCGGGATCACATGGTTTGCAGCACTTTCCATGCGTCGAGTTTGAGCGTTTCGGTGGCGCTGCCGGTGGTGACGGTTCGCAGTGCGCGGGCGTCGGCGGCCTGGCCGGCGTTGCGTGCGCCGCGGACGGGCTGATAGTGGTCGAGGTATTCGGTGACGGCGTTGTATGCCGCCCACCGGGTTCCTCCGATTCCGGTGAGGGTGGGCGATGAGACGAACAGTTTGACGATGGCGTTGGCTTTGTCGCGGCGGCGTGTTCGCGTTGCGGCGCTGTCGGCCTCGTCGACCTTGAGCAGGGTGTTGGTGAAGCTGCGCATCTCGGCCGGCTCCATCGGGGCGGCACACAGCGCAGCGGCTTCGGCCTCGAATCCGTCGAGGTAGCGCCAGGTCAGGCCAAGCGTGTTGCGGGCTTCTTGGATGGCTCCCCGCGCTCCGGCGGTGTGCCGGGTGCTGAAACTGGATTTGGCCCGGTTGATGGCCGCCCGCTGGGTGTTGGCGCAGACGATGCGGACGGGGGTGACCAGGACGCGAAACGCTGCGGACCCGTCGTGGCTGTTGAGTGCGGCAAGGTAGAAATCGGTGCGGTCTTGTTGCCCGCCTGGGCCGGTGAGGGTCATGCTTTTCGGCAGCTTCATGGTGACGAAGGTTTGCCGGCCGCCGTGCAATGCTCCCGCGGTCTCGAAGTGCGCCCCGCTTTCGTCGGTGATGGCGTCGAGCAGGCTGCACGATTGTTCGTTTTGCACCGGCTCGTATTTCGATCCGACCACGCCGAGGTAGTCGACGGCCTGGCTGATGGGGTTGTCGCGGACGGTGGCGTACATGTCCGGCACCGGGATCGGAGGCGGCGTGGTTACCCCGTCTTCGCTGATGATGGGCTCTTGGGGGATGACGAGCGGCATCTTGCGGACATGCCACCCGGCTAGGTGCGCGGCTTCCATCGCTTCGCGTGCGGTCATGGCGTGTCCGACGGCCTGGCCGAGTCGATGCCAGGCGTCTGCCCGGGAGTCTGCGTAGCTGGCAGTGTCGTTGGTGATGTCGAGGTGGTGTGCCATGTTGAGCGCCTTTCCTGTAAGGGTGATGGTCGGCCATCCCGCCAACCGTTTTCTTTGCCTTCCGGCGCGTAGATCAACAACCGGCATTAGGGCCGGGGTGAGCGTCAAGGGGACGGCGCAAAGTTTCCCCAGCGAGCGTCAGCGAGTGGCTTGGGGGAAGTTTGCGAGCCGTAGGCCGTAGTTGCCCCTTGCGCGGCCGGCCCGCCGGTAATGATCGGAGGCCGGAAAGGCAAGTGGCACACCGAATCACAGCGTGCTCCGTGCGGTAGTGCTCAACAATGTCGTGCTCCGGTGTTAGCTTTGGCCGCGCTGGCCTGCTTGTTGGACACGGCTGGTTGTCGCCCACCGACTCGGCCAGCAGATACTCTCCAGACCAGGGTGCAGACAGGGGCCACCCGGCGAGAGGGGCAACGTGACCGTGGACGGTACCGCCGTTGCAGCCGCCGCCGGACTTAGCCGCGAAACTGCTTGCCGTATACCGAAGGTGAGTCTGCACTGCCACCTGCTCGGGTCGGTGCCAGCCGCGACGGCAGTCGAGCTGGCCCACGCCAACAGCGTCGAGTTCGCGGGCAATCCGTCCGCCGACACCATCTACGATGCGGCCGCCTACGAAGATCTCGCCCAGTTCCTCTCCGTCTACGACGGAATCGGGCGGTCGCTGCGCACCCGCGACGACTTCCGGCGGATCACCTACGAGTCGCTGACGGTGTTCGGCGCCGACCACAACGTCTGGTACCGCGAAATCTTCGTCAGCCCTCAACTGAGCCCACTGCCATCCCGGGAGGCCCTATCGGGGGTGTGCGACGGCATCCGAGACGCCAAGATCGACACGGGCATCGACGCCAGAATCATCATGGCCGTCAACCGCGAACACAGCCCGGCGCAGGCAGTTGAGTTCGTGGAGCAGCTAATCGAACATCGCGTCGACGAGGTGGTCGGCGTCGGCCTGGACGCCGATGAAACCAAAGGCCCACCTGGGTTGTTCTCGGCGGCGTTCGCGCTGGCGCACCGCGCCGGCCTGGGCTGCACCGCACACTCCGAGAACGGACCCCCGCGCAACATAGAAGTGCTGCTCGACCGCTTGCATTGCACCCGGGTGGACCACGGCTACCACGTGGTCACCAACGAACGGATCGCCCGCCGCTGCGCCGACGAGCAAGTCCTGTTCACGACCACACCCGTCAGCGCCGACATCGGCCGCTATGGCGGCTCCGGTGGCGGCACCCACCGCCGCATCAAACAGATGATCGACCTCGGCCTGAAGGTCTGCGTCGACTCTGACGACCCGCCGATGTTCGGCACCGACCCCTCCAACGACTATCACGTCCTCGGGGCCGCACTGAACTACCAGCTGCCTCAACTGCTGCAACTCACTCGCAACGCGATTGACGGCTCTTGGCTCGACGACACCGACAAGAAAACCCTGCACAAACGACTGGCCGCCTGGGCCGCCGCTTGATCGCGGAACAACGCCGTGATCGGCACATGACCACGCTATGTCGACCAACGGTGCCAGGGGAGGGGAACGGCGGCGTGTTTTCAACGTCATCGAGTCTCTTATAGTCCCTTTTGCCTGTATATTGCGGTTCGA
>NZ_JBYCLA010000176.1:0-4426 GCF_057473665.1 Mycobacterium sp. TH-M25 | reverse complement strand
GGTGCCGCAACTGACCGAGGAGCGCCGTCGCGAACTGGTCAAGCAGGCCAAAGCCAAAGGCGAGGACGCCAAAGTGTCGGTGCGTAACATTCGGCGCAAGGCGATGGAAGAACTGAACCGTATCCGTAAAGACGGCGAAGCCGGCGAGGACGAGGTATCGCGTGCCGAGAAGGACCTGGACAAGGCCACTGCGCACTACGTGACGCAGATCGACGAGCTGGTCAAGCACAAGGAAGGCGAGCTGCTGGAGGTCTAGCGGCCGCCCAGCAGACGACGCCCGTGGCAGAGACCGATACTGGCCCAGACATCCCCGCCGGGGATGCGGTGGACGAGCCCAAGAAGAAGTCGCGGGCCGGCCGCAATCTACCGGCGGCGATCGCAGTCGGCGCCGCTATCGGTTTCACCATCATCGCGATTCTGATCTGGGACCGGTATCTGTGGGTGCTGCTGGTGGCCGTCGCGATGCCCGTCGCCACGCACGAGGTCGTGCGCCGACTGCGTGAGGCCGGTTACATCATCCCGGTCATCCCGTTGCTGGTCGGTGGCCAGCTGATGGTGTGGTTGACCTGGCCCTATCATGCGGCCGGGGCGCTGGCCGGCTTCGGCGCCACCGCGGTGGTCTGCATGTTCTGGCGGCTGGCGCTCGGTGCCACCACAGCGCCGCATGGGTCGGCCGATTCGCCGTCGGGAAATTACCTGCGCGACGTCGCCGCCACGGTATTCCTCGCCGCCTGGGTGCCGCTGTTCGCGTCGTTCAGCGTGCTGCTGGTCTATCCGCACAACGGTTCGGGCCGGGTGTTCTGCCTGATGATCGGTGTGGTCGCCTCCGATATCGGCGGCTATGCGGTCGGCGTCCTGTTCGGCAAGCATCCGATGGCCCCGTCGATCAGCCCGAAAAAGTCGTGGGAGGGGCTGGCCGGTTCGCTGCTCTTCGGGATCACCGCGGTGACGCTGACCGCGACGCTGCTGGCCCACCGGCCAGCGTGGATCGGGGTGCTGCTGGGCGTGACAATCGTGGCCGCCGCCACCCTCGGCGACCTGGTCGAGTCGCAGATCAAGCGGGACCTGGGCATCAAGGACATGGGCCGGATCCTGCCCGGTCACGGTGGCCTGATGGACCGGCTGGACGGGGCCCTGCCGTCGGCCGTCGCCGCCTGGATCGTCCTGACCCTGCTGCCCTGAGATCTGTCAGTGAAACAAGAGTTGGTTTTCGAAGCGCCCCGACGCGCATTGCCGCCGCGTCACCTGGCTGACCTCGATGACGTCGGCTGCGTCCAAGCCGTCACGGCGCTGGGTCTACCGGCGTTTCGTGCCAAGCAGTTGGCGAATCAGTACTACGGCCGGCTGATCGCCGATCCGCGGCAGATGACCGATCTGCCGGTCGCGGTTCGCGGCCAGGTGACCGAGGCGTTGTTTCCCACCCTGCTGACCGCGGTCCGAGAAATCACGTGTGACGCCGGCGAAACCCGCAAGACGCTGTGGCGAGCGGCGGACGGCACCGCTGTCGAATCGGTGCTGATGCGTTACCCCCGGCGCAACACGGTCTGCATTTCCTCTCAGGCGGGTTGCGGGATGGCGTGCCCGTTCTGCGCGACCGGTCAGGGCGGTCTGACCCGGAACCTGTCGACCGCCGAGATCGTCGAGCAGGTGCGTTCCGCGGCCGCGACGTTGCGTGACGAGTGGGGTCCAGCCAGTCGGTTGTCCAACATCGTGTTCATGGGCATGGGGGAGCCGCTGGCCAATTACGCCAGGGTGCTGGCAGCGGTGCGTCGCATCACCGGTCTGCCGCCGGGGGGCTTCGGGATCTCAGCCCGTTCGGTGACGGTGTCGACGGTCGGGCTGGCGCCGGCGATCCGCAAGCTCGCCGACGAGCGACTCGCGGTGACCCTGGCGCTGTCGTTGCATGCCCCCGACGACGAGCTGCGCGACACCCTGGTGCCGGTCAACAACCGGTGGAAGGTCGGCGAGGCGCTCGATGCGGCGCACTACTACGCCGAGCAGACCGGCCGGCGAGTGTCGGTGGAGTACGCGCTGATTCGCGACGTCAACGACCAGCCCTGGCGGGCGGACCTGCTGGGCAAGCGACTGCAGCGGGCCCTGGGGCCGTTGGTCCACGTGAACCTGATTCCGCTGAACCCGACACCGGGCAGCGAGTGGGATGCCAGCCCGAAAGCCGTTGAGCGGGAATTCGTTCGACGGGTTCGCGCGGCCGGAGTGGCCTGCACGGTGCGCGATACCCGCGGCCGTGAGATTGCCGCCGCTTGCGGACAGTTGGCCGCTGAAGGCGGATAGCTGGAGCTCGAGCGTGGTGATGAAGTGCGGGCAGCTGCCTACTTGATCCAGCCGCGCCGGCGGCCCCACATGTCGCGCACCAGGATGAAGATGCCCAGCAGCGCGAAGCCGATCACCCACACGTCCTCGACGTGGCCGACGTGGTTGCCGCGCAGAAACGCGACCAGCAACCCGATCATCAGGAGCCCGTAGACATGCCAATTGCGGTGGCTGACCTTGCTCCAGCCCCACGCGGCCGACGGCACCTCGACGACGTCGACGCCGTTGACTGTGTTGACACGCTCCACCGCGCTGCTGGCCACGGCAACTCCTAGGGTCGGGATGGGTATGCCACGTCATTCTGGCATACCGGCGTTCGCCGGGGTTGGCGGTGGCGCGGCGCGATAGGGGCACAATGTGGGGGTGTCCGACCTTCGCGATGGTCTCGCCCGCAGCGTCGAGACCGCGGCTGGCCGCAGGCTCGACGTCGAGACCGCGCCTAGCCGCAGGCTCGACGGGAATAGCCGCCTGCGGGTGCTGGTGCTGGGCAGCACCGGCTCCATCGGCACCCAGGCACTCGAGGTCATCGCCGCAAACCCGGACCGCTTCGAGCTGGTCGGGCTCGCCGCCGGGGGCGGCAACCCGGACCTGCTGGCCCAGCAGCGCGTCGAGACCGGAGTGTCCAACCTCGCCGTCGCCGACGAGCGCGCTGCGCAGGCGATCGGCGACGTCAGCTATCAAGGACCGCAGGCGGCGACCCGGCTGATCGAGAACACCCAGGCCGATGTCGTGTTGAACGCCCTGGTCGGGGCGCTCGGCCTGCAGCCGACGCTGACCGCGCTGGCCTGCGGAGCCCGGTTGGCTTTGGCCAACAAGGAGTCGCTGATCGCCGGCGGCCCACTGGTGCTGGCCGCTGCGCGGCCCGGCCAGATCGTGCCGGTGGACTCCGAGCACTCCGCGCTGGCGCAGTGCCTGCGTGGCGGGTCCGCGGATGAGGTGGCCAAGCTCGTGCTGACCGCTTCGGGCGGGCCGTTTCGTGGCTGGTCGGCCACGCAACTGGAGGACGTCACTCCCGAGCAGGCCGGCGCCCACCCGACCTGGTCGATGGGGCCGATGAACACGCTGAACTCGGCGTCGCTGGTCAACAAGGGTCTCGAACTCATCGAAGCGCACCTGTTGTTCGGCATTGGCTACCGCCGGATCGACGTCGTCGTACACCCGCAGTCGATCGTGCACTCGATGGTCACCTTCACCGACGGCTCGACGATCGCGCAGGCCAGCCCGCCGGACATGAAACTGCCGATCGCCCTGGCGCTGGGCTGGCCGGATCGGGTGCCCGCCGCGGCCGCGGCGTGCGATTTCTCCACCGCGTCGACGTGGACGTTCGAGCCGCTCGACGACGAGGTGTTCCCGGCGGTCGCGCTGGCCCGGCAGGCCGGTGAGACGGGCGGCTGCATGACCGCTGTCTACAACGCCGCCAACGAAGAAGCGGCCGAGGCGTTCCTGGCCGGTCGGATCGGTTTTCCGGCCATTGTGCACACAATCGCCGCGGTCTGCAGCGCCGCGGACCAGTGGGCCGCGCAACCCGCTACCGTGGAAGACGTACTCGACGCGCAGCGTTGGGCCCGCGGGCGCGCCCAGATTGCAATGACACAGCGTGTGATCACACAGGAGGTTTCACCGGTTCGATGATGTTCGTAATCGGCATCGTGCTGTTTGCACTCGCCATTCTCATCTCGGTGGCGCTGCACGAATGCGGCCACATGTGGGTCGCCCTGGTCACTGGTATGAAGGTGCGGCGCTATTTCGTGGGCTTCGGCCCGACGTTGTGGTCGACCCGTCGCGGCGAGACCGAGTACGGCCTCAAAGCCATCCCGGCCGGTGGTTTCTGCGACATCGCGGGCATGACCTCGGTCGAAGAACTCCAGCCCGACGAGCACGACCGCGCGATGTACAAACAGAAGACCTGGAAGCGCGTTGCGGTGTTGTTCGCCGGCCCGGGGATGAACTTCGTGATCGGCCTCGTGCTCATCTACGCCATCGCCGTCACCTGGGGGCTGCCGAACCTGCATCCGACTGCGGTCGTCGGCCAAACATCCTGTGCTGCAAGCGAAATCAAGCAAGGTGAATTCGAGAAGTGCACCGGCGACGGGCC
>NZ_JBYCLA010000175.1:0-3833 GCF_057473665.1 Mycobacterium sp. TH-M25 | reverse complement strand
CACGCCCCGCGCGTTGGCCAGGATCCCCAGCGGATACCCGTGCAACTGGGCCCAGCCGGTCACCAGCGACGACCCGTACAGCGGTTTGAACTCGTCGAAGTCGGAGCCATCAACGATGCGGGCGATCACCTCACGAGGGTCGAACGGGATACGCAGATCTGCGGGCACGATGCCGATCAGCTCTTCGGTATCGAACAGCGGTTCGGTCACCGGCCTAGGGGCAGGTCCCTGTTTGACCCAGTTCAGCCGCGTCACGATGCGACGCCCGATGCGGATCGCGTCGAGCTCGTCGACGGCGAAGTAGTCAGCTAAACCCGATATGCGCGCATGCATTTCGGCTCCACCAAGAGACTCGTCATCGGATTCCTCGCCGGTGGCCATCTTCACCAGCGGCGGGCCGGCCAAAAATACCTTAGAGCGTTCCTTGATCATCACCACGTGATCGGACATCCCCGGCACGTAGGCACCGCCGGCGGTGGAGTTGCCGAACACCAGGGCGATGGTGGGGATCCCGGCCGCCGAAAGCCGGGTCAGGTCGCGGAACATCTGCCCGCCGGGGATGAAGATTTCCTTCTGGGTGGGCAGGTCTGCCCCACCGGATTCCACCAGCGAAATGACCGGAAGCCGGTTCTGGAAGGCGATCTTATTGGCCCGCAGTATCTTTCGTAATGTCCACGGGTTGCTGGTGCCGCCTTTGACGGTGGGGTCGTTGGCGACGATCATGCATTCGACGCCGCACACCACGCCAATGCCGGTGACCAGGCTGGCGCCGACTGCGAACGCGCTGCCATACGCCGCCAGCGGGCTGAGCTCCAGAAACGGGGAGTCGGGGTCGACGAGCAGCTCGATGCGTTCCCGGGCTGTCAGCTTGCCGCGAGCGTGATGACGCTCGACGTACTTCGGGCCGCCCCCGGCCAACGCGTTGGTAAGTTCAGCGTCGATCTCGCCCAGCTTTGTCGTCATCGCCGAAGCTGCCTCGGAATAGGCATCGGACTTCGGATCGAGTGTGGATCGCAACACGGTCATGACCACCGCCGACGATGCAGAGCGAAGCGATGTGGGGGTACCCCCAGCCGCGCAGCGGCGAGGGGGCGAGGAGGTGGTGTAATCATGATTGGAATCCAAGGGTTTTCGCGGCGAGTGAAGTGAGGATTTCGGTGGTTCCGCCGCCGATGCCGAGGATCCGCATGTCCCGGTATTGGCGTTCGACTTCGGATTCGGCCATGTAGCCCATGCCGCCGAACAACTGCACAGCTTGGTTGGCAACCCATTCCCCGGCCTCGACGGCGGTGTTCTTCGCGAAACACACCGGCGCGATCAGGTTCGTCTCTCCCGCCAGCTGACGCTCCACGACATTGCGGGAATATACGCGCGCCACGTCGATGCGGCGGGCCATCTCGGCGAGCGTGTTCTGCACCGCCTGTCGGGATATCAGCGGACGGCCGAACGTTTCCCGGTCGCGGCACCACTGCACGGTGATGTCCAGGCACCGCTGCGCGCTCGAATATGCTTGCGAGGCAAGGGCGATGCGCTCGGATACGAATGCCTGGGCGATCTGGGCGAATCCGGTGCTCTCGGCGCCGACCAGCTTGCCCGCCGGCACGCGCGCGTCGACGTAGCACAGCTCGGCGGTATCTGAGGACCGCCAGCCCATCTTGTCCAGCTTGCGGCTGACTGCAAAGCCAGGTGTGTCCTTCTGGACCACGAGCAGCGAAACCCCTGCGGCGCCATGGCCTCCGGTACGCACCGCGGTGACGACGTAGTCGGCCCGTACCCCGGAGGTGATGTAGGTCTTGGCGCCGTTGACGAGGTAGTGATCGCCTGCTAAGACCGCGGTGGTGAGTAGGTGTCCGACGTCCGAACCGCCGCCGGGCTCGGTGATGGCCAGCGCACCAATGAGTTCGCCGGCCAACGTCGGCCGCACGAACTCCTCGATCAGCCGCGCATCGCCGGACGCGACCATGTGCGGCACCGCGATTCCGCACGTGAACAACGAAGCGAAAACCCCGCCAGGTGCGCCGGCTTGGTGCAGCTCCTCGCAGATGATCACCGAGTCGGCGCCGTCGCCGCCACCGCCGCCCACCGCTTCGGGAAAGCCCGCGCCGAGCAGCCCGGCTGCCCCCGCGCGGCGGTGCAAATCGCGGGGCAGATCGCCGGTGCGCTCCCACTCGTCGATATTGGGCAGGATCTCCCGTTCGGTGAACGAGCGCACCGCCTTTCGCAGCTGTTCGCGCTCCGGTGTGGTCCAGATGCTCATGACAAGAGGCTCTCCGGGACGTCGACATGGCGGCTGCGCAGCCATTCGCCTAGTCCCTTGGCTTGGGGATCGAATCGCGCTTGGTAGGCAACGCCCTTGCCGAGGATACCTTCGACGACGAAGTTCACCGCCCGCAAGTTGGGCAGCACATGGCGGGTGACGTCGAGGTCGGCCGTCTCGGGAAGTAGCTCCTTGAGCAGCTCGACGGTCAGCGTGTTGGCCAGCCAGTGCCACTGCTCGTCGGTGCGCACCCAGACGCCGATGTTGGCTGACCCGCCCTTATCGCCGCTGCGGGCCCCGGCGATCCGGCCCAGCGGCACCCTGCGCACCGACCCGGCCGGCAGCTGATCCGGCAGCGGCGGGGGAGTAACGGGTGTTAGCTCCAACGTGTCTGTCGCACAAGGAATATTGGTGCGAGTGCCATCGGAGTGCACCGCGATGTGCGGCACTTGGGCGGCGTCGACATAGCCGGGCGTGAAGACGCCGTAGACCTGACCGTCGCCTGGCGGGGCGGTGACGCTGAACCCCGGATAGCTCGCGAGTGCTAATTCGACTGCAGCCGAGGAGAATCGGCGACCGACATTGGCGGGGTCGGGGTCGCGAACAATACAGTGCAGCAAGGCGCTCGCGGCTTCTTCGGTGTCGGCGTCGGGGTGGTCGGTGCGGGCCAACGACCACTCAAGCTCGGCGGGCTTGACGGTCAAGCTAGCTTCCAGCTGGCGTCGCAGCAGGTCGGCCTTGGCCTCGATGTCCAGGCCGGTCAGGACGAATGTCATGGCGTTGCGGAATCCGCCGATGCTGTTTAGTGACACCTTCAGCGTAGGCGGTGGCGGTTCGCCGATCACACCCGCGATGCGGACCCGGTCGGGGCCGTCGGCGGATAGGTCGATGGTGTCCATCCGGGCCGTGACGTCCGGGTTGGCGTAGCGGGCGCCGGTGATCTCGTAGAGCAGCTGGGCGGTGACGGTGTCGATGCTGACCAGGCCGCCGGTGCCGCGGTGTTTGGTGATCACCGAGGAGCCGTCGGCGTTGATCTCGGCTAGGGGGAAACCGGGGTGCAGGAGGCCGGAGGACTCCGAAATTTCGGTGAAGAACGAGTAGTTGCCGCCGGTGGCTTGGACGCCGCATTCGATGGCATGGCCAGCGACCACGGCGCCGGCAAGCTGGTGGTAGTCGGTGCGGCCCCACCCGAAGTGTGCGGCCGCCGCCCCGACGGTCACCGATGCGTCGGTGACTCGGCCGGTGACGACGACATCGGCTCCGGCACTGAGGCAGTCGACGATGCCCCACGCGCCTAGATAGGCATTGGCGGTCAACGGCGTGCCAAGCCCTAATTCTGCTGCCCGCGGCTGGAGGTCGTCGCCTTCGACGTGGGCGATCCGGGCGCCGATACCCAGACGCTCGGCCAGCTCCCGTACGGCCTCTGCCAGCCCGGCGGGGTTCAGGCCGCCGGCGTTGGCGACAATGCGCACCCCACGGTCGCAGGCCAATCCCAGACAGTCCTCAAGTTGGGTCAGGAAGGTCTTGGCGTAGCCGCGGTCGGGGTGTTTCATCCGGTCGCGACCGAGAATCAGCA
>NZ_JBYCLA010000174.1:0-7662 GCF_057473665.1 Mycobacterium sp. TH-M25 | reverse complement strand
CGGCGTGGTCGGGGTCGCCCGGCGCACCGACCGTGGTCACCGGCACCTCGGTCGATCCGTAGACGCGGGTGACGACGGCGCGTTCGAAGTAGTCGGCGGCCTTGCGGATCAACGACGGCGCCACCGATGCACCGCCGCAGACGAATAGCTTCAGCTCCGGCAACCGGGTTCCGGCACGCTCGGCTGCCGCCAGCAATTGCTCCAGGAACGGCGTCGCCCCGGCGATGTGCGTACAACCTTCTGCTCGGATGAGCTCGACTGCGGTATCGGCGTCCCAGCGGTCCATCAGCACCGCCGACGTGCCGAGCAACAATGGACATTCGAACGCATAGATGGAACCGCCGATATGGGCGAGCGGCGACGGCACCAGGAACCGGTCACCGGGCTGTACCCCCCAGTGGTCATGTAGCTGCATGATCAGCGCGTGCATCGAGTTGTGGCTGTGCAGAACGCCTTTGGGGCGGCCCGTCGTTCCCGAGGTGTAGAGGATCATGCGCACCGCATCGGGATCCAGCGCGGGCAGCTCGCCGGGGTGTGCCTCGGGTAGCGGCGAGCCCTCGCGGACCACGACAACCTCGGGCGGGTCCGCCAACTGAGCCGTCACCCGCGTTAGCATCGCCGCATAATCGTGGCGACCGAACACCGACGGCACGAAGATCATCCGGGCGTCGGCGTCGTCGAGGATGAATTTCACTTCACGATCCCGCAGTGACGGCAGGATGGGGTTGACCACCATTCCGGCGAGCGTCGCCGCGAGATAGATCACCGCCGCCTCATACCAATTGGGCAGCATCAACGACACCACGCTGCCGACCGGTATGCGCTCCAGCATCGCCGCGGCCAGTGCCGTCGCCTGCTGGTGCAGCGTCAGGCAGTCGATGCGGTGTTCGCCGTCGACCAGTGCCACGCGCCGCGGTGTCTGGCGCGCGGCGACGGCGAGTGCATCGGCCAACGTGTCACGCCCCCACCAGCCGCGCGCATAGGCGTGCGCGGCCCGCTCGTCATCCCAGCGGACCGTTCGTCCACCGATCAGTTTGGTGTTCGACATCGCCGCATGTGAGATTAACCGCGGACCCGTCGCATCGTCATCGAGTGACGGAAACGCGATGCCGGATGCGTGTTGATGGTCAACTGGGCGACTTGGCCGTCCGAAGTCGCATAGGTGCGGTGTACTTCGAGTGCGGGGCTGCAGGCCTCGACGCTGAGTTGCTCGGCCAGCAGCGGCGAAATCAGCACCGCGGCGATCTCCTGACGGACCTCGACGATGCTCACGCCGAAAATGTCTTCGATCAGAGGAAATATCGGACCGCTGTGCCGCGGCAGCAGCCTGCCCACCCCGGCGAATGCCCGGTTGATGTAGTACTCGGTCCGGCAGACCGGGAACTCCGCGCCGTCGATGCGGCGAAAGCCGTTGACAGACAGCCACTCTTCGCCGACGGCGAACCCGGTACGAGTCGCCAGCTCGTCGTCGACGGCGATCATGCCGGTGGACTCGATCGCGAATTGCGCACCGCTGGCGAAGGCCAACAGGTCGTTGATCGAGACGACATCTTGGACATAGGCGTCCGAGGACGGCCGCGGCACCACGAGAGTTCCCGATCGCGGCCGTGACGCGACCAGGTTGTCATCCCGCAGTCGGCGCAGTGCTTCTCGGACGGTGTACCGGCTCACCGAAAAGCGTTCACATAATTGGTGTTCGGTGGGCAGTTGCGACCCGACCGGGTAGACGCCGTCGACGATCTCCTTGCGCAGCGCCCGGGCGACCTGCAGGTAACGGTGGTCGGCGGCGTCAGCCATTGCGGTCCCGTCGACGAAATGCCAGCACGCTGCCGTCGGCGTCGGCGGACATATACAGCGTGCCGTCTGGCCCGGCGGCAATGCCGGCGAACGGTCCTTGCGGTCCGGAAAACGGTGGCATTCCCTTCAGCGGCTTGGGAACCACCCCCGGTGCGGCGCCGAGCGGCAGCCCGGCGGCGACGGTGTGCCGGGTGCCGTCTTGGTCGACGGCGATCAGCGCTTTGGCGCCCGCGTCGACCACATACAACCAAGACCCGTCGACCAGAATGCCTTGCGGACAATCGAATCCGTCGGCCAGGGTGTGGGCACCGGAGTTGGCGAGCCGGACCACTCGGCCGGCGCCGGCCTCCGACACCAGCAAGCCGCCGTCGGGCGCGCCGGCGACACCGATCGGGTCGACCAACCCGGACGCGACCACCTCGACCCGACCACCCCGGATGGTGACCACCCGTCCGGTCCCGAGCTCGGCGGCCGCTATAGTTCCGTCGGCGGCGATCGCCAGCCCGTAGAGCTGATCGAATCCGTCGGCTATAACCTCACTTTCGCCGCGGCACGGCCAGTAGCGCGACACCTGACCGCCGGAGGTGGTGACCACGAATTCACCTGGACCGGACGGCACCAGTCCGCGCAGGAACCCGGGGTAACCCGGACTGAACAGCATTCCCACGGTGTGCAAGGTGTGGTCGGGTCGCATTACGTAGAAGTAGGTGCCGTCGGCGATATAGAGTTGTCCGTCGCTGCCCACAGCCAGATCCAGCGGCCAGTTCAACCCGGCGGCTAGCGTGACTTCGGTTGTTCCAGAGAGGATTTCGACGATCTCGCCGGTGAAGTTGGAGACAAACAATCGGTCACCGACAAACGTGCAATTGTCCAGTCCGGGGTTGAGATTGGCCAGCACCGTCTGCGCGCCGGTCCGTGGATCGATGCGCAACACCTGACCACTGTGTACCTGTGTCGAGACGATCTGGCCGCGCGAGTCGAATTTCACCGAGTCGGGTACGCCCAGCCCGGTGGCGACCGTTTCCGGCGCGCCGCCGTCGAGGCCGATACGCCAAATTTCATTGGCGCCCATCACCGGGAAGTACAGCAATCCGTCCGGCCCGACTTCCATCGCGTTGGGCGACGGCACGTTGTCCAGCAACACCCGCGGCTCCCCGCCGTCCAGGTCGAGTTCGAGAATCCTTCCGCCCTCCCGACATTCGTTGATAAACAGCCTGCCCTGATGCACGGCGATGCCGTTGGCCGAAGGGACATCGGCCCGCAGCACCCGGGTACGGCCATCGGTGCCGCGCACACTGACCCGGCCGTCCATCACCTCGGTGGCAAAGAGATCACCGCGCGGACCGAACGCCACGTCGTCGGGCGCAATGATGTCGCCGCCCCTGGCGCTGACGGTCTCCAGTCGACCGGTGCCGAGGTCGAGTGCGCTGATCTGGCTCCCGGTGACCTGGGCGATGTAGATCCTGCCGTCGGGGCCGGTCCGCAGCCCGTTGGCGCCGAACAGCCTGCTGGGCGCGGTAAGTCGCTCCAGCTGCCATCCTTTGGCGACGGCCGGTGACACTCCGGTTCCGGAGCGGTCTTCCTGCAACAACATCGACGCTGACCTCCGGCCGGTGACGTTAGCAACCGAGTGTGGTCCAGACAAGAGTTAGAAGATGTCCGATCAGGGCCACTTGACGCTTGGCTGTTTGCAGAGAATCATATTCTCAATTACGCGTATGACGCTATCTTGTCCGGACAAAGGGTTCTGTAGCAGTGGTCGATAACCCGCTCGGTCTGCGGGGTCGCGTGGTCGTGGTGGCCGGCGCGGCCGGTGGCGGCATCGGCACCACCGTCGCCCGCATGGTCGCCGAGGCCGGTGCCACGGTGATCGCGGTCAGCCGGGGCAAGGACAACCTCGACCACCACATCGCCCCGATGATCGACCGGGGGTTGTCTATCGTTCCCCTGGCCGCCGACGTCGCGACCGAGGACGGTGTGGCGGCGACCCTCGAACAGGCCCTCAACGCCGACGGTCAGTTGCACGGATTGGTCAACGTGGCGGGCGGAGCCGGCCCGCAGACCTGGATGCCGTCGACCCGGGTGACGCGCAGTGACTGGCGCGACCTGTTCACCGCGAACCTGGAGACCGCGTTCTTCATGAGCCAGGCAGTGGCCGCGGAGTTGAAGGCGCGTAACCGCCGCGGCTCGATCGTGTCGATCTCGTCGATCAGCGGGATGAACACCGCGCCGTTCCACATCGCCTACGGCACCGCCAAGGCGGCCATCGCGGCAATGACCCGCACCATGGCCGTCGAACTCGCCCTCGACGAGATTCGGGTTAACGCCGTTGCGCCCGGGGTCACCGCTACCCCGGCCTCGCTCACCTACGTCGACGACGACGCCGATCGAGATCGCAAGGCGATTGCGATGGGCCGACGCGGCCGGCCAGAAGAAATCGCCGGCGCGATCCTGTTCCTGCTGTCCGACATGTCCAGCTACATCACCGGTCAGACCCTGTTGGTCGATGGCGGTCTGGACCTCAAATGGACCCACCTTGACGCCGACAACACCTCGCTCTTCCTCAAGGACGACTCCTTCCGAGAAGCGATAAGGAGACCGTGATGACCGACACCCAAGTCGAAGCGCCGGAACTACTTTCGGAGCCGGTGACCATAGGCGTCGAGGCGTATTTGTCTCAGGACTATGCTCGCGCCGAACGGGACAAGCTGTGGCGCAAGGTCTGGCAGCAGGTCGGGCGCGTCGAGGATCTGCCGAAGACCGGCAGCTTCCTGACCTATGACATCCTCGACGACTCCGTCGTCGTGGTCCGCACCGGCCCTGACTCGTTGAAGGCGCACCACAACGTCTGCGTACACCGTGGGCGTCGCCTGGTCGACGTGCCGGACGGCGCCAAAAATGCTTGCGGACACAAGAAATCGTTTGTCTGCGGATTCCACGGCTGGACCTACGGCTTGGACGGCGACTGTACTCACATTCCGGAACGGCAGGACTGGCAGGACTCGCTGACGGCGGAGAACACCCACCTGGCGCCGGTGCGCGTGGACACCTGGGGCGGATGGATCTTCGTCAACCTGGATCCCGACTGTGAGCCGCTACGCGACTATCTCGAACCCGCCGCCACCATGCTCGACCCATTCGGGCTGCAGAACATGCGGGTGAAATGGCGTAAATGGCTCACTTTCCAATGTAATTGGAAGGTCGCGATCGAGGCGTTCAACGAGACCTACCACGTCGCCACCACGCATCCGCAATTCAACAAATTCGGCACGTTCCGCGGCTGGGCCAATGCGCAGGGCAAGCACAGCAACATCGGCTACGACGCGCCGAAAGACCTGTCCGAGACCAAGTCCAAGATTCGTCTCGGCACCGGTGACCCCCGCATCTCGACCGCGGAAATGCAGATATACACGCTCGAAGAGACCAACGCGACTACCACCACAACGCTGGTGGAGGCCGCGAAGCGGCTTGCCGACGAACTGCCCGAAGGCACCCCGCCCGACCAGGTGCTCAGTCATTGGCTGGCCGCGGCCCGCAGTGACGATGCCGCCCGCGGCGTGATGTGGCCGACCATCGATCCCGAGCACCTGGCAAAGAGCGGTACTGCCTGGCAGATTTTCCCCAATTTTCAGATAGGGCAGGGACTTACGACTGCGCTGTGTTACAGCGCCCGGCCCAACGGCTACGATCCGAACAGCTGCATCTTCGAAGCCTCGTGCTACGAGCTCTACCCCGAAGGGCAAGAGCCGCAAACCGAGTGGGAATACCTCGTGGCCGACGATCCCGGCTGGCGCACGGTCTTCCCGCAGGACTTCTCGAACATGGCTGCCGTACAGCAAGGAATGAAATCGCTTGGCTTCAAAAGAACCAAGCCCAACCCCTATATGGAACGCAGCACCGTCAACCTGCATACGCAATTGTCGAAATACATGGGGACCGGCGCGCCGCGAGCTGTCGCAAAGGAGCAACGATGAAAGTCAACCTCGGGTTTGGCACCCACAACTCCCACGACTGGGACGATCGCGTCCTGGCCGGCGACTTCAGCCGGCCGCCCGCGACTCCGGACTGGGAGTGTGTGCAGGGCACGCTCGAAATCGCCGATCTGGCAGAGCCGCTCGGATTCGACGGCATCTGGATGCCCGAACATTGCGGAACACCATACGGGATGACGCCCAATCCGATTCAGGCGCTGAGCTACTTCGCCGGGCGCACCGAGCGGGTCGGTCTGGGCACCTTCGTGGCCGTCGCGCCGTGGTGGCACCCGATCCGGCTAGCGCACCAAATCGCCTACCTGGACGTCATTTCCAAGGGCCGCTACACCACCATCGGGATCGGCCGCGGCGTGTCCAAGAGCGAATTCGACGCGGTCGGTGTGCCGCGCGAGGAAAGCCGGCAGCGGTTCAACGAAACCCTCGACATCCTGGAGTTGGCTTTCTCCGGCAAGCGCTTCTCCTACGAGGGCGAGATCTTCAAGGTTCCGGAGATGTCGCTGCGCCCGGAGCCGCTGAGCAGCGACCTGTTCTCGCGGATCTACAGCTCATCCTCGACGGCCGAATCGATGGAGATCCTGGCGCGGCGCGGCATGATCCCGCTGTTCGTGGGCAACAAGCCGATCGAAGACGCCGGCCGGGAAGTGCAGCTGGTCAACACGTTCCGCAAAGAAGAGGGCCTGAGGCCCTGCCAGCCGAAGAACGTCATGTTCATGTACTGCGCGCCTGATGCCGCCGACGCTGCCAAGACCGAGGAGTGGATCTGGACAGCCAACCGCGACGTCACCGTGCACTACGGGTTCGCCGACGCCTCGAACTTCAAGGGCGTCAAGGGTTACGAGGCCTACGCAGCACGGGAGGCCACCGCGACGGCGGTGTTGGCCTCTTCGGTGACTGGGGAAGACAAGGGTAAACCGAAGACACCCGGATACCATGCGTCCAACCTGCTGATCGGAACACCGGAGGAGATCTTCAGCCGGATCCAGGCCGCCCAGCAGGCGTGCTCGTTCTGCGAGCTCACCATCGTCCCGCAATTCGGCACCATGCCCTACGAGGAGGCCATCGCCAGCACCACGCTGTTCGCCCGGGAAGTGCTGCCGGCGGTTCAGAAGATGGCCGCGCCGCTGCACCGCGCTGCGCTGCCGGAGAACGCCTTGGCATGACGGCCCCCGACTGCCCACAGCCGACGGACACTCCCGACGACGTCGATATCGAGACGCTGCGGGAGAAGTATCGGGTCGAACGTGAAAAGCGGCTCCGATCAGAGGGTTCCAGGCAGTACGTGGAACTCGAAGGCAATTTCGCCGGTTACTACGAAACCGACCCGCATTCGCCGCCGCTGGTGCGCGACCCGATCGCCGAGGACATCGACGTCGCGGTGATCGGCGGTGGCTTCGCCGGTCTGCTCTGCGCCGCGCAGCTGAAAAAGGCAGGGGTCGACGATGTCCGGATCATCGAATTGGGTGGCGATTTCGGCGGCGTGTGGTACTGGAACCGTTATCCGGGAATCCAGTGCGACAACGAGTCCTATTGCTACATACCGCTCCTCGAGGAACTTGACTTCATGCCGAGCAAGAAGTTTGCCGACGGCGCCGAGATTTACCAGCACTGCCGCAACATCGGCAAGCATTTCGGGCTCTACGACGGGGCGATCTTCTCCACTCAGGTCCGCGACATGCGTTGGGACACCGGCATCAAGCGCTGGCGGATCGGCACAGACCGCGGCGACGACGTCCGCGCGCGCTTCGTGGTCCTGGCGTCCGGACCGTTCCATCGGCCTAAGCTGCCGGGCATACCTGGGATCAAGGACTTCCGGGGTCACAGCTTCCACACCTCGAGGTGGGACTACTCCTACACCGGTGGCGACAGCACGGGC
>NZ_JBYCLA010000173.1:0-2472 GCF_057473665.1 Mycobacterium sp. TH-M25 | reverse complement strand
ATTCCAACGCCGGCATACATGCTTCGTTAGCGCTGAGCCGGCCACGACAACGGTGAGCGTTACCAGTGCCTGCAGGATGTCACCGAGCGGCCCCCTGTTCTAGCCTAAGCCTCAATCCGTGGATGGGCCGGTGATTTGATCGGCGTGTGAACAGCGAAAATGCCTTCTGAACTGGGACAATGGGGATTGTTGAAGTCCTGTTGTCCAGCGTTCGGGAAGGCATTTTCGGTGCACTCATCCTATACGTTTACCGCCGGGTCGGCGGTGTTTGACGAGCAGAATCTGGTGTCGTCGGCCGGGTTGGTGCCGGTGCTGGAACTGGCTGAGCAGAGCGGTCTTTCGAGACTGATCGGCGAGCACGTTCAGCTGCCGTCGACGCGAGTGAAGTCCGGGGCGGTGAACCCGGCCGGCAAGCTGACTTCGATCATCGCAGGAATCATGTGCGGCGCAGACAGCATCGATGATGCGAACGTGCTACGCGCCGGCGGCACACCGCGGGTGTTCAACGAGGTGTATGCGCCCTCGACGCTGGGGATCTTCTTGCGCGAGTTCACCTTCGGGCACGCCAACCAGCTCGCCGCGGTGGCCCGCGCGCATCTGGTGGCGCTGGCGGCCCGGGTGCCGCTGCTGGCGGGGGCACAAGAACGCGTGTTCGTCGACATCGACTCGCTGCTGCGCCCGGTCTATGGCCACCACAAGCAGGGCGCCTCGTTCGGGCACGCCAAGATCGCCAGCCGCGCGCTGCTGCGGCTGGGCCTCTCACCGCAGATCACCACCATCTCCACGGCGCAGGCGCCGCCGGTCATCGCCGAGGCGCGGCTGCGCAGCGGGAGGGCCGCCTCCGGGCGCGCGGCCGCGTCCCAGATCAAGCAGGCCATCGGCACCGCCCGCGCCTGCGGGCCCTGCGGCACGATCCTGGTGCGCGGTGACTCGGCGTTCGGCACCAAGAAGGTGATCACCACCTGCGTTGCCCAAGGCGCCGAGTTCTCCTTGTCGGTGAGCCGCAACAAGCGCATCAGCGCCGCGATCGAGGCCATCGACGAGGCCGCCTACACCGCGGTGCACTACCCCGGCGCGGTGACCGACCCCGACACAGGGCGGTTGATCTCCGATGCCCAGGTCGCCGAAACCCCCTACCCCCTGAGGCTGAGCCGCGGCCGCACGCTGACCGTGCGGCTGGTGGTGCGCCGGGTCAAAGACGCCCGATACCCGGATGCGTTGTTTCCGGTGTGGCGCTATCACCCGTTTGTCACCAACTCCGAGTTGCCCACCGCCGAGGCCGATATCACCCACCGCCGCCACGCCATCATCGAAACCACCTTCGCTGATTTGATCGATGGCCCACTGGCGCATATCCCGTCCGTTATCTGGAGCTGCTGATCGGCTGTCCACCACGTGCATGACGGATGTTGGAAATCCCGGATTCTGCGTGGTGGATGCGATTACCTTCTGCTGTCCGTCACGAAAGCGCGATAGCGGGAGGTGCGAGTTGCGGGTGCAGCGTGTTGTCATGCCGGAGACCGAGTTCGAATCATGGACAGTGCTCGGTGACGATCAGTTGCCGATCCAACCGGTGGAGCGGTTTCTGGCGTACCTGGCGTCGATCGAGAAGTCGCCGAACACGATCAGGGCCTACGCCCATGATCTGAAGGACTGGTTTGTGTATTTGACTGGTCACGGCCGTGACTGGCGGTCGGTGACGCAGGAGGATGTCGCGGGGTTCGTAGCGTGGCTGCGGTTGCCGCCGCAGGCTCGTGATGGGACAGTCGCGGTGTTACCGACGGTCGCGCATCACTGTTCGGCGGCCAGCGTGAACCGCAAGCTCGCGGCGTTGACGTCGTTCTGTGGGTTCCATGCCCGCCACGGCGTCGAGTTGACGGGGCTGCTGGTCACCATGACCCCGGCGGGTCGGCGCGGCTGGTCGGCCACGACGTACAAGCCGTTCCTGCACCATGTGACCAAGAACGCATCCCAACGGCGGCGTACGGTCACACTCACGCAGCCTCGGCTGCGGCCGAAAGTTCTTACGGTGAAACAGGTTCAGACGATCCTTGACGCATGTGAGCATTTGCGGGATCGACTGATGTTTGCCCTGCTGCTTGACACCGGCGTTCGCATCGGTGAGGCGTTAGGACTGCGTCATGAGGATCTCGACATCGCGGACAGGACCCTCACCGTCCGGCCGCGGCCGAACGACAACCGCGCCCGCGCCAAGGGCGGTGTGTGTCGGACGGTGCCGACCAGCGCGGAGCTGATGCGCCTGTATGTCGACTATCTCAACGGCGAGTACGGCGCCCTGGATTCGGACTACGTGTTCGTCAACCTGTGGTCGGAGCCGAAAGGGCGCCCGTGGGCCTACCCCGCCGTCTACGACCTGGTACGCCGCCTGCGGGTGCGCACCGGCATCTACTTCGCACCCCACCAGTACCGCCACACTACTGCGACCTGGCTGCAGCGGCGCGGTGCCGGAAT
>NZ_JBYCLA010000172.1:0-5331 GCF_057473665.1 Mycobacterium sp. TH-M25 | reverse complement strand
AGCACCGACTCGTGGTGCCCGTGGGTGTAGACGGCCTGATGTTCGTTGGCCATGGCGCGACCTCCTCGCACGTCGAATCGTGTTCGCTGCCAAGATTACCGGCAGCTTTTTCATAATACGAAACAGACATCTCATAGCTTGAGACGATTAGTTGACCGGTACGTCGAGGATGGGACGCTGCACGCCGGCGCCGGCGCCGTCGAAGTGCCACCACTCACCGGAGTACGGCGACAGCCCGGCGGCACTCATGGCATCGCGCAACCTGGCCCGGTTCACTCGCTGGCCGATGCTGACCCCGTCGGTAGCGAAAGCCGTTGCCCGCGGGGAGAAGTCGTCGAAGTCGGTACCCATGTCGACGAGGCAGCGCGGACACTGCTCGGTCATATTGCCCAGCGTCACATCGACCGAGCGTCCCGACTCGTGACTCTTCGCGTAGTTACCGGGCTTGGCCACCCACGCCGGGTTCGGCACGACGTCGAACATCTTGACCTGAACATCATGCGGGCGATAACAGTCCCAGAAGACGAGACGGTCTCCGGCCGACGCCAGAGCTTTGGCGGCCGACGCCAGCCCGGGCGCCAGGGATTGGTGTACCAGACAACGCGCATTGGCCGGGTACAGCTGGCTGTGGGTGAAGTTGTTCGTTGTCGCATAGCGCAGGTCGATCAGCGCGTTGGGAACCACGGAGCGGACGTCGACGAAGCCCGCTGCGCGCGCCTCGGGGCTCAGTGGAGGCACATCCGCATTCGCGTGCACGCCACAGCTCACCGCAGCGAGCAGGAACAGGGCACCCACGAGCCGGACCATGGGTCCAGTATGAGACCGCGTCAGCCCGGATCGATGGCTGCACCGCACCGCTCGTGCCCATCGTGCTGGATACCGTTGCAGCATCAGCGACGCCGCGAAGCTGCCGTTCATTGAGGTGTACGTCGCCACACCGCTGTCCGAATACGAGAAGCGCGATCCCAAGGGGCTTTATGCGCGGGCGCGAAGCCGCGAGCTGACAGGGGTGACGGGCGTCGATGCGCCCTATGAGCCACCGGAGAACGCCGACCTCGCTCTCGACACCGCCGGAGCCACGCTCGAGGACATCATCGCACGAGTGCTCGCGGTCCTCGACGAAAACAGCCCACGCCGGAACTGTGACCGCGAGGGTTGGTCGGATTCACGCTTCAGGACAGCTGGCACGATCGGGCTTCTGTCGCGGCAGATTCGGACGGCGCACCCGCAGCGATCGCGCGCTGAGCCGGCCGCATACCGGATGGATCACACACGAAAGTTTCGACCGTGCCCCATTTTCAGGACTTTTACAGCAGTTCTCCAGGAGTTTTACGCTTCTTAGGACGGTCCGCGCGCTCCACAACCTGGCACTCTGGAAAACGGTGATTCGCTTGAGGCGGGGTTCAGGGAGGGTGATGGAACGGCAGGTACTGCTGGACGGTGAGGATTCACCGCTCGCGCACGGTCCCAGCCGATCAGCGGTGTCGACTTTTTCGCTGGACGGTGCGCAGGCGGGAACCCGTCCATCGGCCAGGAGAGCAATTCGGCCGCGTCATATCTCGCATTGGGACCCCGAGGATTTGGCATCCTGGAACGCCGGCAACAAGAACATCGCCAGGCGCAATCTGCTCTGGTCGGTCGCGGTCGTGCACCTGGGTTACTCGATATGGTCGCTGTGGCCGGTGATGGCGCTGTTCATGCCCGAACACGTGTACGGCTTCACCGTCGGCGACAAGCTTCTGCTCGCCACCACCGCCACCCTGGTAGGGGCATGCCTGCGGCCGATCTACGCGGTGGCCGCAGCAATTGTCGGCGGACGCAACCTGGCGGTGTTCTCGGCACTCGCACTGCTGATCCCGATCATCGCCGCGATGGTGCTGTTGGCCCATCCCGGATTGCCATTGTGGCCGTATCTGGTGTGTGCGGGATTGAGCGGAATGGGCGGCGGTAATTTCGCCGCCTCGGCAAGCAACGCCAACGCGTTCTATCCGCACCGCCTCAAAGGCTTGGCACTCGGACTCGCCGGCGGGATCGGCAATCTCGGGGTTCCGATGATGCAGGTGGTCGGCCTGCTGATTATCGCTACGGCAGGCGACCGGCAGCCATACTGGGTTTGCGGCCTATACCTGGTGCTGCTGACCACCGCCGCATTCGGAGCACTGTTCTTCATGGACAACGTTGCGCAGCACCGTGTCGAGTCCCGACATCTGCGGTCGATCCTGTCCGCGGTCGTCTCCAGTCACGACACCTGGCTGCTCGGGCTGCTCTACGTCGCAAGTTACGGCTCGTTCATCGGGTTCGCGTTCGCGTTCGGCCAGATATTGCAGACCAGCTTCATCGCCGACGGACAAAGTACCGCCCGGGCCTCGCTGCATGCCGCCCAATTGGCCTTCATCGGACCACTGCTCGCGGCGCTGGCCCGCGTCTACGGCGGGCGGTTGGCCGACCGATTTGGCGGAGGCCGTATCACCCTGATGGCCTTTTCTTCCATGGTCATCGCCGCCGGAATGCTGATCGGTGTGGACGGTCACGCAGTCCAGGTCATTGACTCGCCGACGGTGGGCTATTTGGCCTGCTTCATCGCACTGTTCATCTTGGCCGGGCTGGGCAACGGATCCGTCTACAAGATGATTCCGACAGTGTTCGAGGCATGCAGCCAATCGCTGGACTTCAGCGAGACCGAACGCCGTCAGCGATCGCAGCTGATCTCCGGGGCCGTCATCGGCTTCGTCGCGGGCGTCGGCACATTCGGCGGAGTCGCCATCAACCTGGCGCTGCGGCAGTCTTACCTCAGTACCGGCACGATGACGTCGGCGTTCTGGCTCTTTCTGGCGTTCTATATTGTCGCGGCATTGCTGACCTGGATCAGGTACGTCCGCGTGAGGATCGGATGACGCCGCTACCGGCGAGATCGGCACCGGTTGCGTCCACTTAGTTGTTCCAGCGCGTCGGATTCATAGAAAGTGTTGCTGTGTTTGGCGATTCGGGTCTGATGCTGGCCAAAGCTGGCTGCGCCGGCACTGGGGTTCGCGCAGGACCCCGAATCCCGCAGGCAGCGCACTCGCCTGGCCTCTAGAGAAAAGCAAGTGATCACATCGTGTCGTGGCGGACCCGGGGCCGATTGACTGGATGATCAGGAAGGCTTCCGGAGAGCACCCGTCTGATCTGTCTGGCGGCCGCCAAGGCGATGTCGCGGCGCACGATGCCCACGGCAGACCCAAGGTGAGGCGTCAGGACCGTGCGGGGATGAGCCAATAGCGTCGGTGGAATCTCCCGCGGTCGTTCATGACGCGCCCAGTCCTCCATTTCGAAGACATCTGCTGCGTAGCCAGCGAGTTGCCCAGAGACCAGCGCCGCGGCCACGGCCTGCTCATCCACTACTGAGCCGCGCCCAATGTTGATCAGGTACGCACCCGCGCGCAGCCGGGCGATCGCGGTCGTGTCGATCAAGTGAAATGTGCTCTCGGTGAGGGGAACCAGACACAGAACGATGTCGGAGGTTTCGAGCAACTCCTCGAAATCGAGCCGACGCACGGCCAATGCGTCCTCCTCGTGGGCTGGAAGCGGCCGCTGATCGAAATAGACGGTACGGCAACCGAAACCGGTCAGCCGGCGGGCGGCGGCGCGCCCCAGTGCACCCATGCCCAGCACCCCGACAGTGGCGCCGCTCAGGCCACATCCGTAGAACGCCGGCCGCCATCCGGAAAACCCATTCGTGCGCAAATGCCCGTCGGCCTCGGTGATCCGACGGGTGAGGTCGAGGGTGAGCCCGATCGCCAGGTCGGCGGTCGGCTCGGTCAGCAAGTCGGGCACAACGGTCAGCCACACCCCGCGCCGCTCGCACGCCATAGCGTCGAAGTTGTCGAATCCCTTGAGCGCGCCGCTGATCACCTGCAGCCTCGGACAGGCAGCAAGAAACGAGTCGTCGACCCAGTCGGCCATGCAGGCAAGGATCGCGCTGGCATCACCAGCGTGCGCGAGCACTTCTGATCGCGAGAACACCGTTGGCTCATGCGGGGCAACCGGCTGGGAAAACTCCCGCAAATAGGCCAGCACGTCTTCGGGGACCCAATGTGTCACGACGACTTTGTGCGCTTCGGCCGTCACATCGTGAACCCTACGATGCGATGTGGCACGGTGAACGCAGGGGCGACGGGTCAGCTCAGATCAGCTTCGTGGGGTCCGGGGACGCTTTCGGCAGCGGCGGCCGGCTGCAGGCCTGCATGCCTATCCGCCGCCGGTCAGGGCCACCAGTCCTGCTCGACTGCGGGTCAACCGCGCTGGTTGGGCTGAAACGTCTGGGGCTCGAACCTAACGACCTGGCAGCGGTATTCGTCTCACATCTTCACGGCGACCATTTTGGTGGGTCGCCGTTTTTGATCCTCGACGGCCAGGTTCGGCGCCGAGGCACGCCGTTGGTGGTGTTCGGACCAGAGGCTTTGCGGCAGCGGCTGACCCAAGCGATGGAGGTGTTGTTCCCCGGCTCGTCGACTGCGCACCGCCAATTCGACGTTGACGTCGTTGAGCTGCGGCCCGGCGCACATCGGCGGGTTTGTGGGATCGGCGTTCGGCTCTGAAATGCTGCCCGAATCCGCCACGTATCTCGGGAGATACCTGTCCTCAACAGGGTTGACCTGCCAGATACTGAGGTGGTGCTCGGTGATCTCGCAATTAACGTCCCCGACGACCGCGATTAGTGGTCGCCCTAACTGAAATCCGTTGGCCACGAACACATTTTTCGGACTCCGAGAAACTTCTGGTGAGCCGGTACGGCATGGCGGCTTATTTTGCCCCGGTTCGTGTCTCACTTGCCAGCCTGTCGTCCAGGACGGTCACAGCGGCCCAGGGCTTATCGCTACACAGGCCGCGACCCGCGTCGCAAACTCCGCGCCCGAATCGCCCCAGCTCAAACGCAACACGAACCCAACCGCACACGGTCACTGCGGAGACAAGACACACCTACGCCAGCCTGGCCCGCAAATCAGGTGCCGACCTTGGCTACGTGCAGAAGACCATGGGCCACTCGACGCCGACCGTCACCGCCAACACCTATAGCGACCTTTACGCAGACGAACTGGACCAAGTGGCAATCAACCTCGACCAGCTTCACGCGACGGAGACTCAACCACCCAAGACCGGACAGAAACCCGAAGAATCAATCAACCAACCGAGTGCGTAACCCGTGTCTAAGCAGGTAGAACGTGGTAGCCAGGGCCGGGATCGAACCGGCGACCTTCCGCTTTTCAGGCGGATTAGGTTCGGCCACTTGAGGATTCGCGCTGGACACAACGGCTTTTGTTGTTGTGGCCAGACCCGCTAGACGGGTCGCAT
>NZ_JBYCLA010000171.1:0-5845 GCF_057473665.1 Mycobacterium sp. TH-M25 | reverse complement strand
CGCTGCAGAAGTACCACTTCGTCGAGAAGATCAACCACGTCCACACCGGCGGTAACAGCTCGGGCATCGTCGACGGCGCCGCGCTGGTGCTGGTCGGTAGCGAAAAGGCGGGCCGCTCGCAGGGGCTGAGCCCGCGGGCGCGCATCGTGGCCACCGCCACCAGCGGTGCCGACCCGGTCATCATGCTCACCGGGCCGACCCCGGCAACCCGCAAGGTGCTCGACCGTGCCGGCCTGACGGTCGACGACATCGACCTGTTCGAGCTCAACGAGGCCTTCGCCTCGGTCGTGCTCAAGTTCCAGAAGGACCTGCACATCCCGGACGAGAAGCTCAACGTCAACGGCGGTGCCATCGCGATGGGCCACCCGCTGGGTGCCACCGGCGCGATGATCACCGGCACCATGGTCGACGAGCTGGAGCGCCGCAACGCCCGTCGCGCGCTGATCACGCTGTGCATCGGCGGCGGCATGGGTGTCGCCACTATCATCGAGAGGGTTTAAGACCATGCCTCAGACCAAGCTAGAGAACACGATTCACTGGGACAAGGACGCCGACGGCATCGTCACGTTGACCCTTGACGACCCGACCGGGTCGGCCAACGTGATGAACGAGCACTACGGCGAGTCGATGCACAACGCTGTCAAACGCCTTGTCGCCGAGAAGGATCAGGTCACCGGTGTGGTGATCGCCAGTGCGAAGAAGACCTTCTTCGCCGGCGGCGACCTCAAGAGCATGATCAAGCTGGGCCCGGAGAACGCCGGCGAGGCGTTCGACACCGTCGAGGGGGTCAAGCGCGACCTGCGTGCGCTGGAGACCCTCGGCAAGCCGGTGGTGGCCGCCATCAACGGCGCCGCGCTCGGTGGTGGACTGGAGATCGCCCTGGCGTGTCACCACCGGATCGCTGCGGACGTCAAGGGCCTGGTCGTTGGTCTGCCCGAGGTGACGCTGGGCCTGCTGCCGGGTGGCGGTGGGGTGACCCGCACCGTGCGGATGTTCGGCATCCAGAACGCGTTCATGAACATCCTGTCCCAGGGCACCCGGTTCAAGGCCGACAAGGCCAAGGAGATCGGGCTGGTCGACGAAATCGTCGGCTCCGTGGACGAATTGGTGCCGAGCGCAAAGGCTTGGATCAAAGCCAACCCCGAGTCGCACACCCAGCCGTGGGATGTGAAGGGCTACAAGATGCCCGGCGGCACCCCGTCCAGCCCCGCGCTGGCCGGCATCCTGCCGTCGTTCCCGGCGCTGCTGCGCAAGCAGCTCAAGGGTGCGCCGATGCCTGCGCCGCGGGCCATCCTGGACGCGGCCGTCGAGGGCGCGCAGGTGGACTTCGACACCGCCAGCCGCATCGAGAGCCGCTACTTCACCCAACTCGTCACGGGACAGACCGCCAAGAACATGATCCAGGCGTTCTTCTTCGACCTGGCACACATCAACGGCGGCGGGTCGCGGCCCGACGGCATCGCCAAGCAGGAGATCCGCAAGATCGGCGTGCTGGGCGCGGGCATGATGGGCGCCGGCATCGCCTACGTCTCAGCCAAAGCCGGCTACGAGGTGGTGCTCAAGGACGTCAACATCGAGGCCGCGCAGAAGGGCAAGGCGTACTCGGAAAAGCTTGAGGCCAAAGCACTTGCGCGGGGCAAGACTACTGAAGAGAAGTCCAAGGCGCTGCTGGACCGTATCACCCCGGCCGCCGACCCCGAGGCGTTGAAAGGCGTCGACTTCGTCGTCGAGGCCGTCTTCGAGAACCAAGATCTGAAGCACAAAGTGTTCCAGGAGATCGAGGACATCGTCGAGCCCAACGCGCTGCTGGGGTCGAATACCTCGACGCTGCCGATCACCGGTCTGGCGACCGGTGTGAAGCGCCAGGAGGACTTCATCGGGATCCACTTCTTCTCCCCGGTCGACAAGATGCCGCTGGTCGAAATCATCAAGGGCGAGAAGACGTCTGATGAGGCGCTGGCCCGGGTGTTCGACTACACGCTGGCCATCGGCAAGACCCCGATCGTGGTCAACGACAGCCGCGGCTTCTTCACCAGTCGCGTCATCGGCACCTTCGTCAACGAGGCGCTGGCGATGCTGGGCGAGGGCGTGGAGCCCGCCAGCATCGAGCACGCCGGTTCGCAGGCCGGCTACCCGGCGCCGCCGCTGCAGCTCTCCGACGAGCTCAACCTGGAGCTGATGCACAAGATCGCGGCTGCGAGTCGTAAGGGCGTCGAAGAAGCGGGTGGTTCTTATCAGCCGCATCCGGCCGAGGCGGTCGTCGAGAAGATGATCGAGCTCGAGCGCCCGTCGCGGTTGAAGGGCGCCGGGTTCTACGAATACGTCGACGGCAAGCGCACCCGGCTGTGGCCGGGCCTGCGTGAAACGTTCAAGTCCGGTTCTGCTGACCTGCCGCTGCAGGACATGGTCGACCGGATGCTGTTCGCCGAGGCGCTGGAAACCCAGAAGTGCCTCGACGAAGGCGTACTCACCTCGACCGCTGACGCGAACATCGGCTCGATCATGGGCATCGGCTTCCCGCCCTACACCGGTGGGTCGGCGCAGTTCATCGTCGGCTACTCCGGTGCGCACGGTATCGGCAAGGAGGCCTTCGTCGCGCGGGCTCGCGAGCTGGCCGCCCGCTACGGCGACCGCTTCCTGCCGCCGGCCTCGCTGACCTAGCTCACGGCACGCGAAAACCCCTGAAAATCAACGGTTTCAGGGGTTTTTGCGTTCGTAGAGGTAGTAGCGCGCCGGCGTTTGCGCTTCGTCGAGTTGCCGCTCGGCTCCCGTGGACACCAGCTTCCATCCAGAGGCGAATCGCCGTTCCATCTCTTCGGGCCGGACGCCTCGGACGCCGAAGCGCCCGCGGGGCAGAAACGCGACGATCAACAGCCGCGCGTCCGGTGCGGCCACGGCGCTGACTTCTCGAACGTACGCGTCGCGGTCGCCGTCGCTCATGTTGTGCAGGCAGCCGTTGTCGACGATCAGTTGGAAGTTGGAGCCGACGCCCTCGTGGCTCAGCTTGGTGACGTCAGCTTTGACGAAGTTGACTGTTGCCTTGGTGGCTGAGGCTTTGACCCGAGCCTTCTCGAGGGCGGCCGGCACGTAGTCGACGCCGATGACCGTCCAGCCATGTCGCGCCAGGTAAATGGATGAATCTCCGGTGCCGCAGCCGAGATCGAGGGCTTTGCCGGCCGGCAGTTCTTCGACCAGGGCCTGCAGATTGTCGGCGATCGGATGACCGTCCCACGGCGTGAACCCGAGGCGGTACAAGATCCGGAACAACGTGTGCTTGGAAGCCATGGGTCCAATGTAAGCCGGTGCGGCCCAGCATCATCAGCCACTTGCGTAAGTCTTGGGGAGCAGGGCACTTTGTGCCCGGCTCTCAGCGACAACGGCCGACCGCAGCGCCAGCACGCGCTGATGGATCCGGTGATCGGTGGACCGCGGAATGTAGCCTGGGCCGTATCGGCCGCGCTTGAGGCGATGCACGCGACCGTGGTCGATCTCCCAGCGCAAGGCGTCGGAGACGGCTTTGGAAGGCCGACCCCGCACGCAAAAGCCATGGTGGCGAAGGCCTTCGAGCAACTCAGCGACGGTCGCCGGGCCCTGGTTCGCCAGGTGGAAAGTCAGCACGTACCGAAGATCGGTACCGCGGAGCAGCTTCATCGCCGCACTGTCGCACGCCGGGGCGACACCTTGACGATTGTCGCTGCGAGGTGGGCACATCGGACACCGACCCGGCAAGTGACGGGCGTGACTGGCTACGTCAGCGCTGCGGCGATGCGGCGCCACTGTTCGCGCGGGTAGGCCTGCGGGTCGCTCAGCAGCACTTGGATGCAGACGTGGTCGGCGCCCGCGGACCGATGCTCGGAGACCCGGCGCAGGATCGCGTTCTCGTCGCCCCACGCGATGATCGCGTTGAACAACCGGTCGCTCACCTGACTGAGGTCCTCTTCCGAGAACCCCGAGCGAAGCAGGTTGTTCGCGTAGTTCGGTAGCCCCACATACGAACGCAACCAATCGGTTCCGATGCTGCGCGCCTCGTCGGCGCTATCGGTGAGAATCACCGTCTGCTCGGGCAGCAGCAGCGGCCCATCGCCCAGTACGCCGCGCGCCGTCGCGGTGTGTTCGGGGGTGACCAGGTAGGGGTGCGCTCCGGCGCTGCGGCGTGCGGACAGCTGCAGCATCTTCGGGCCGAGCGCGGCCAGCACCCGCCGCTGCACGGGAACCGGCTGCGGTGTCGCATCCAACTCATCCAGGAACGACGCGGTCGCGGCCAGCGGTTTGCGGTATCGGCCGGGGTTGCCGGCGTCGATTAGCGGCGCATGGCTGACTCCGATGCCGAGCAGTAAGCGGTCACCGTGGTCGGCCGTCAGCGTGGCGAAGTTCGCGGCGACGTCAGCGGGCGTGTGCATCCACAGGTTCAAGATCCCGGTGGCGATCGTGGTCTGCTTGGTCGCCGTCATCAAGTTGGCAACCGCGTCGAACACCTGCCCGCCGACGTCCGGGATCCACAGGGCGCGGAAGCCGAGCTCATCTAATTCCGCGGCCGCATCGGCGGATTCGGCAAGATTTCCGTAGCGAAGCTGACTACTCCAGATCCCGATACCGGCCAAGTCCATTCGGCTAGCCTACGGCCCGCGCTAGATCGCATTGCCCGACTCCTCCTCGGCCCGTTCCGGGCCGCATCGTCGTCGCGCTAGATCGCATTGCCCGACTCCTCCTCGGCCCGTTCCGGGCCGCATCGTCGCCGCGCTAAAGTCGCGGTCATGCGCTTCGGATTTTTCATCCCGCAGGGTTGGCGACTGGATCTGGTCGGCATCGACCCCGCCGAGCACTGGGCGGTGATGCGCGATCTGGCCGCCTACGCCGACGGCAGCGACTGGGACTCGGTGTGGGTGTACGACCACTTCCACACGGTGCCGATGCCCACTGGCGAGGCAACTCACGAGGCGTGGTCGCTGATGGCGGCCTACGCGGCTACCACGTCGCGGATCAAGCTCGGCCAGATGTGCACGGCGATGAGCTACCGCAATCCGGCCTACCTCGCCAAAGTTGCTGCGACGACCGATATCATCTCCGGTGGGCGTGTGCAGATGGGCATCGGCGGTGGCTGGTACGAGCACGAATGGCGCGCCTACGGGTACGGCTTTCCGTCCGCCGGCGAGCGACTCGGGCGTCTCGACGAAGGCGTGCAGATCATGCGTGACGCCTGGCGGGACGGCACAGTGACGTTCGAGGGCAAGCACTATCAGGTGGACGGCGCGATCGTCGAGCCCAAGCCGTTGCAGGACAACGGGATTCCGCTGTGGATCGCTGGTGGTGGCGAGCGTAAGACCCTGCGTATCGCCGCAAAGTACGCGCAGTACACCAATTTCACCGGCGAGCCGGACGGCTTCGCCCATAAGTCCGATGTGCTCGCAGGCCATTGTCGTGACCTGGGCACCGATTTCGACGCCATCGTCCGGTCGGTCAACGTCAACGCCATCCTCGACGCCGACGAGCACGGCGTCCACGACCGCGTGCGGCGTGTGCGCGACCGACTGGTGGGCTACGTGCCCGAGTCGGCCGCCGACTCGATGATCGGTAACACCAGCGGACCCGATTCGGCCACCGGCACCCCGGAACAGGTCGTCGAGCGGCTGCAGCGGTTGCGCGACCTCGGCTGCGCGTATGCGATCTGCTACTTCCCTGAAGCCGCCTACGACCGCTCCGGTATCGAACTCTTTGAGCGCGAAGTGATTCCGGCGCTGAGCTAGATGTCGCTGTCGAGATAGCGGGTCTTCACCGGGGGTGCCGCCAGAAGGGGCGGCAGCTGCGTCACCTTGCCCTCGCCGGCGCGAAACGCGCGGTAGGCCTC
>NZ_JBYCLA010000170.1:0-2758 GCF_057473665.1 Mycobacterium sp. TH-M25 | reverse complement strand
CCCCTTCCCGGTGTGGCCGACCTCGATAAGTGGGTCATCTATGTGCCACTCGAGCACATAGCAGCGGTGCAGGCGGCGGTGTTTGAGGCTGGTGCTGGCCACGTCGGCGACTACTCGCAGTGCAGCTGGAGCGTCACCGGTACCGGACAGTTCCTGCCGCATGACGGGGCGTCGCCCGCGGTGGGCAGCATCGGCACCGTCGAGCGGGTGTCCGAAGACCGGGTTGAGGTTGTCGCACCCGCGCGCGCACGGGCCGCTGTGTTGTCGGCGATGCGCGCCGCGCATCCCTACGAAGAGCCGGCGTTCGACATCCTTGCGCTGGTGCCCCCACCTAGCGACGTCGGCTTGGGTCGCATCGGATCGCTGCCGCGACCAGAATCGCTACGTACCTTCGTCTCCAGAGTTGGCGCCGCATTGCCGCAAACATCCTCGGGTGTGCGCGCCACGGGAGACCCGGATCTGCTCGTGTCGCAGGTCGCGGTGTGCGGCGGCGCCGGGGACTCGTTGCTGAGCCTCGCGGCCGCCGCGGACGTTCAGGCGTATGTCACGGCCGACCTGCGGCACCATCCAGCCGACGAACATCGGCGGACTTCAAACGTGGCGCTAATCGACGTCGCGCATTGGGCAAGCGAATTCCCGTGGTGCGGTCAGGCCGCCGACGTGCTGCGATCCCATTTCGGTGCGGCGCTGCAGGTGCGGGTGTGCACTATCCGCACCGACCCGTGGAACCTGGAGGCAGAACGAGTGAACGATGTGAGTGATAGTTGGAGAGATCAGTCATGAAAGCCGAAGTAACGCAACAACGTTCGCTGTTAGAGTTGTCGAAGCTGGATGCTGAGCTGTCCCGGATTGCGCATCGGGCCACCCATTTACCGCAGCGGGAGGCCTACGAGCAGATGCAGGTCGAGCATACCGCCGTCAGTGAGCGGCTGGCCGCCGTGCGAATTGCGGTGGAGGACTTAGATGCCCAGGTGTCGCGACTCGAGTCGGAGATCGACGCGGTGCGACAGCGTGAAGACCGAGATCGGTCGCTGCTCAAGTCGGGGGCGACGGACGCTAAGCAGTTGTCTGATCTACAACATGAGCTGGAGACCCTGCAACGCCGCCAGACCAGCCTGGAAGATTCCCTGCTGGAGGTCATGGAGCGCCGCGAGGATCTGCAGGCCCAGCTAACTGCAGAGCTAGAGGCAATCGAGAGGATGCAGGCTGACCTGGACGGTGCTCAGCAGGCTCTCGACGCCGCCATCGCCGAGATCGACCAGGCCCGCCAGCAACATTCCTCACGGCGCGATGTGCTGACCGCGGAACTGGACCCCGCCCTCTCGGCGCTTTACGAACGACAGCGTGCTGGGGGAGGGCCGGGCGCCGGGCAATTGCAGGGACACCGGTGCGGCGCCTGCCGGATCGAGATCGGCCGCGGCGAGTTGGCCCGCATCTCGGCGGCCGCCGACGACGAAGTAGTGAGGTGCCCGGAGTGTGGCGCGATCCTGTTGCGGGTCAAAGGATTCGATCAGTGAAAGTTATCGTCGAGGCCGACGGCGGGTCGCGAGGCAACCCCGGACCAGCCGGATACGGCGCGGTGGTGTGGACCGCGGACCGCTCGACTGTGCTGGCGGAGACTAAGCAGGCGATCGGCAGAGCGACGAACAACGTCGCCGAGTACCGGGCCCTGATAGCAGGTTTGGACGATGCCGTGAAAATGGGTGCCACCGAGGCCGCGGTCTTGATGGATTCCAAGCTGGTCGTGGAACAGATGTCCGGTCGGTGGAAAGTCAAGCACCCCGACTTGATTGAGCTATACACACAAGCGCAGACGCTGGCGTCGCGGCTGGCGCGCGTCAGTTATACGTGGATTCCGCGCACCCGGAACTCACATGCCGACCGGTTGGCCAACGAGGCGATGGACGCCGCGGCTTGCGCCGACGGCCGGGTTGAGAAAGCCGCCTTGCCGCGTGCTCAGCCCGCGGAAACCGTTGCGACGGAATCACAAACAGCGCCCGGCTGGACAGGTGCGCGCGGTACGCCTACCCGGCTGTTGTTGCTGCGACACGGCCAGACCGAGCTGTCGGTGCAACGCCGCTATTCGGGACGCGGCAACCCGGCACTAAATGACGTAGGTTGGCGGCAAGCTCGAGCTGCGGCGCGGTATTTTGCGCAGCGCGGCGGCATCGCCGCAGTGGTCTCCTCGCCATTGCAACGGGCGTACGACACCGCGGCAACGGCCGCCGACATGCTGGGCGTCAACTTGACGGTGGATGATGATCTGATCGAAACCGACTTCGGGGCCTGGGAGGGGTTGACGTTCGCCGAGGCCGCCGCGCGTGATCCGGAACTGCATCGTCGCTGGCTGCACGACACCGCCGCGTCGCCGCCGGGCGGTGAAAGCTTCGACGATGTGCTGGGCCGGGTGTGCTTGGCGCGTGAACGGATCATCGCCGGATATCAGGGCGAAACGGTGCTGGTGGTGTCACACGTCACGCCGATCAAGATGCTGCTGCGGCTCGCGCTGGATGCCGGTGCGGGCCTCCTGTACCGGCTACATCTTGACTTGGGGTCATTAAGCATCGCCGAGTTCTACCCCGATGGCGCGTCTTCGGTGCGGTTGGTGAACCAAACCGGCTACCTCTGAAGCGCGCCGGAACGGCCCCGAAACGGCCCTCATACCCCAATCAACCAAGCGACGACTGTGCGACCGGAAAGTCAAAGTAGGTGCCCGGATGGTGCTCTGGTTGGTAGGTGTAATGCCACCACTCGTCCT
>NZ_JBYCLA010000169.1:0-3065 GCF_057473665.1 Mycobacterium sp. TH-M25 | reverse complement strand
ACGAGCAGAGCCTGGGAGCACCGTCACCAAGGCCGCGCCAGGTTTTCTCGATCGGCGCAAATTATCCCGACCACGCCGAGGAAGCCGATTTCACCCTTCCCGAGGTGATGGAGGTCTTCTCGAAGTTCCCCTCCTCGATCGCCGGGCCGAACGCGGACGTCCCGCTGCCCAAGAACACTGTGGACTGGGAAGCTGAACTCGTCGTCGTCATGGGGACAGTGGCACACCGCGTGGCCAAGACCGAGGTGTGGGACCACGTCGCCGGAGTGATGGGCGGCCAGGACTATTCCGAGCGGGAGCGGCAGATGGCCGCCAGCCAATGGGGTCTGGCCAAGTCCTACCCGGCCTTCGGCCCGACCGGGCCGTGGCTGGTGACGCCCGACGAGTTGCCCGACCCCGACGACATCGGCATCACCTGTTGGGTCAACGGTGAGCAAGTGCAGCACGCCCGCACGTCACGGATGATCTATTCGGTGCCTGACATCGTGGCCGAATTGTCCACGTACTGCACGCTTTACCCCGGCGACCTGATCTTCACCGGGACCATGTCCGGCGTCGGCTTCATCCGCAAGCCACCTCGCTACCTCGCGGTCGGAGACATCGTTGAAACCGAAGTCGAGGGTGTGGGACGACTGCGAAACACGATGGTGGCACCGGGATTCACCCGATGAAGAACAAGGTCATCCACCGCTGGCACGACGAGGAGCAGGCGCAGAGGTACCGCCAAGCCGGCATCTGGGGCGACCAAACACTGCCTGAGGTGTTCGACGAGCATGTGGCCCGCGACCCGGATCGAATGGCGCTGATCGACGACCATGTCCGCTGGACCTACGGAGAGCTCGCGGATCTGACCCGGCGGGCAGCCAATCTGCTTTTGCACCTCGGCGTCAAACCGGGTGATCCGGTTGCTGTGCAGCTGCCGACCTGCGGCCTGCTACCCCTGGTCCACCTGGCGGCCAACCGCATCGGCGCTTACATCGTGGCCATGCCCACCCGATGGCGCCGCGCGGAGGTCGGCGCACTGCTCGAAACGCTTGGTGCGCAGGTATTAATCGGTGTGGAATCCGATGGTGATATCGACGTCCGGGCGCTGCACGACGACTTGCGGGCGACGCTGCCGGATCTGTGCGAGGTGCTCTACGCCCGGACGGGAGCCGCCGACGGGTTCGAAGCGCTGATCCGGGCCACCGAACCGCTGGACGCAGCCACCGCGCACCAACTGCGTGCCGATCCGGATGAGCCGGCGCACGTGATGTGCTCGTCGGGTACCACCGGTGTGCCGAAGGCGTCACTGTGGAGCGGCAACGACATGATCACGCTGCTGGTGCACCAGACTGCCCAGGCGTTGAGGCTTACCCGCGAGGACGTGGCGGCCGCGATCGCACCGGCCGGGCAGGGATCCACCGGTTACATCTTCGCGATCCTGATGCCGCTGCTGATCGGTGCGACGAGCGCGATGCTCGAGCACTGGCGCCCGCAGCCGGCGCTGGAACTGATCACGCGCGAGCGGTGTACCTTCGCAACCGCGATACCGACCCAGATGGTCATGATGCTCGACCTCGATCTGGAGTCGGCCCACCTCTCGGCATTCACGCGATTCAACAACGCCGGCGCACCTCTGCCGCCCCGCGTAGCTGAGGAGATCGAACGACGGATGGGCTGCAAAGTCCAAAACGTCTACGGCACCACCGATGGCGGTGTGCCGACCATGACAACCCTCGACGATCCCGAGTGGGCCCGATGGACCACCGTCGGCCGGGTCTGCGCGGGTGAGGAAGTCCAGTTGCGGGCGCCCGACGGCACCGTGGTGGCTCAGGGCCAGACCGGCGAGGTGTTCTGGCGCGGCGCCAACAACACCTATGGATATTTGAACCAGCCGGATTACGACTTGGCCAACTGGGACGCCGAGGGCTGGTACCGCTCCGGAGATCTCGGCGAGTTCGACGATGCCGGATATCTCAGGATCGTTGGACGCGCCAAGGACATGATCCTGCGCGGGGGCATGAACATCTTTCCCTTCGAGGTAGAAAGGGTTCTGATCAAGCACAATGCAGTGGCGGCGGTGGCGATTGTCCCCGTGCCCGATGCGCGACTGGGCGAACGCGCCTGTGCCGTCGTGGTCGCCAGTGGCCAACCGCCCACCTTGTCGGATCTCACCGAGTTCCTCGACCACCACGGTCTGGCGAAATTCAAGTTCCCCGAACACCTGCTGATCGTCGACGAGCTTCCCATCAATCCCGGCGGGAAGGTCGACAAGAACCGCCTGCAGGCGCTGGCCGCCGACCTTGTACTGCCCTCCCACTGATCCACGACCGAAAGGCAATGCCAATGGCCGACTACGACGACATCACCTACTCGGTGGAGAACGCGACCGCCGTCATCACCATCAATCGACCCGAGCGTTACAACGCCTTTCGTGGCCAGACGGTCGAGGAACTGATCAAAGCCTTTCGTTCGGCCTGGGCCGACACCGCCGTGCGCGTTGTCATCCTGACCGGCGCCGGTGACAAGGCGTTCTGCGCGGGTGGTGATGTCAAACAGCGCGCAGAGACCGGTGATTACGGCCCCACCGAGAGCGGACTATTCGAAATCGGCTATCTGCACAAGCTGATTCGCGACATCCCGAAACCGGTGATCGCCGCCGTGAACGGGGCCGCAATCGGAGGCGGTCACGTGCTGCATGTCTTGTGTGATCTCAGCATCGCCTCCGCCAACGCCACTTTCGGTCAAGCGGGGCCACGGGTGGGGTCGTTCGACGCGGGTTTCGGCTCGGCCTTCCTCGCACGGGTGGTCGGCGAGAAGCGGGCTCGCGAGATCTGGTTCTTGTGCCGGCAGTACGACGCCGAAACAGCCGAGCGTTGGGGTCTAGTCAACACGGTGGTCCCAGCCGATCGACTGCTCGAGGAAGCCAAGTCCTGGGCGGCCGAGATCGCCGCGCTGAGCCCCACGGCTATCCGCTTCCTCAAGCAGTCGTTCAACGCCGACACCGATCATCAGGCGGGGCTGAGCAACCTCGGGCTGTCCGCGGTCGACCTCTTCTACGAGTCGCCCGAAGGGCAGGAAGG
>NZ_JBYCLA010000168.1:0-6536 GCF_057473665.1 Mycobacterium sp. TH-M25 | reverse complement strand
GGAGTTTGACGAGCCGGTCGACCGGATCGTCAGCATCGAAGCGTTCGAGGCGTTCCCGAAGTCGCGCTACAAGGCTTTCTTCGACACGTGCTACCGGGTCATGCCCGGCGACGGCCGAATGGTGCTGCAGACGATCATGGGTCACCCGCTCAAGCGTTGGCCGGAAATGGGCATCCCGATCACCATGTCCGACCTTCGGTTCATGAGGTTCATCGCGGCGGAGATCTTCCCCGGTGGCGCCGTTCCCTGCGACGAGGACGTCGTCGAATACTCCGCCAACGCCGGGTTTTCGGTGGAGCGGCTGCAGAAGATGACCCCGCACTACGTCCGCACCCTCGACACCTGGACGACGAAGCTGGAGGCCGCGCGCGAGGAGGCCGTCGCTGCGACCTCCGAGGAGGTCTACAACCGCTACCTGCGGTATCTGGTCGGGTGTTCGGACTTCTTCCAGCGCAACGTCTCTGAAGTCGGTCAATTCACTCTGGTGAAGAACTAACGACCCTCGAGGCCGGGCACCAGCGCGCCGATCGCCAGACCCGCCACCAACAGCGCGCCCGCCTGACGGACGTGCACCCAGGCCAGTGCGGCGTACCACAGCGGCCACACCGGGAAGTTGTCCGGCGGCTCGTCGGGCGGCGGGCGGCGGAAGTGCGGCCACACCTTGACCAGCCGGGGTAACGCCAGCACCACGAGCAGCGCCGGCCACGGCATGGCCTTGGCCGCTACCTCGGCGGCGACCAGCACGTAGAACCCGACCATCATCGCGAGGGTGATTGCGCGGGCCCGTCTTTCCCCGAAGAGCACGGGCAGCGTGTGGATGCCCAGCGGTTGGTCGTAGGGAATTTTATCGGTGTGCTTGCCCATCAACACGGTGGTGCAGAGCAGGCCATAGGGCAGCGACGCCAACAGCACCGGCCAACCGACATGACCGACCGCGGAGTAGTAGGTGCCGCAGATCATCATCGGGCCCCAGACCACGAATACGTCCGGCTCGCCGAGGCCTCGCTTCTTCAGCCGCAGCGGGGGTGCGGTGTAGGCGAGGCTGAGCACGAAACCGGACAGGGCGAACGCCACCACCGGCCAGCCGCGCGCCCAGGTCAGCACGGTCAGGATGACCAGGTCGGCGACGTTCACCAGCCCGATCGCGGTGAGCAACGTGCGACGGCTGACCAGGCCGGAGAGCACTGGATGCGGGGCGTACAGCGCCCGCGGATAGCTCGCGCTGTCGAGGCCGGTTTGGGTGTCGTACAGATCGTTCATCAGGTTGTTGGCAGTGTGCGCCAACAAAATGCCGACGATTGCCAGGGTCAGCCAGCGCCAATCCAATCCGGGTTGGCCGACTGCGAGCAGCGCGGCCACCAGCCCCGCGAACAACGTCATCGGTAACACCGCCGCCCGGGTGACGACCAGCCATCGGGTGATCGCGTCGATGGGCGCGTCCGGCGGGGGATTGGTGGTGCGCAGGGCGTAGGCCCAGGAGCTGAGGCGAGACCGCATCGTTGCGTTGCTGCTCATGACCGCAACCTAGTCGGGCTAGTCGGTCAGCGGCGGCACATTCGGCGACGGATGCGGCTGGTTGCGGAACTTCTCCAGTGAGCCACCCACTTCGACGATCCCGCACAGCGCGCTCCAGCTCAGCATCGTCAAGTAGTCGACCAGTTCGTCGGCGCTGATCCGCGGATCCAATAACCAGGAGTGAGTGGCCAACTGCACGCCGCCGACGATGTGGTAAGCCCATGGCTCGACGCCGCCGAGGTCCATGCCGGCCGCGCGCATCCGCCGGCGCAGCACCACCGCGAGCATGCGGGCGATGATCCGCTCGGAATCGGCGACGACCTTGTCTTTACCGACCGAGTTGTTGGCCATCACGAAGCGATACGGCTCGGGCTCGGAGGCCACCGTTTCGACGTAGACGTGAATGATTTCGCGGGTCAACTCGTAGCCGTCCAGGTTCGACGACAGCGCCTTGGCCATGTTGGGGATCAGCGTGCTCTGGGTGAAGCGCATCATCACCGCGGTGGTCAGATCATTCTTGTCGACGAAGTAACGGTAGAGCACGGTTTTGGAGACACCGATCTCACCGGCGATCTCGTCCATGCTGACGTACTGGCCACATCGCCGGATCGCCTCGAGCGTCCCGTCGATCAGCTCGTTGCGACGTTCCACTTTGTGCTGATGCCACCGGCGCTTCCGACCATCGGTTTTCGCCGTGGCTGCCAAGGCCTGCTTCGCCACTATGCCAGTTCCTATCCCATCGATCTGCTACATCGTAATTGTTATCTCTAAAGATTTCCTGTCTGGACCTCTCGCAATCACGAATAGTCGTGAAGTCGGTAACAGTTACCGCCCAAAAATAAGGGCACGTTGTCACCGAACAGCGACGTCGATCGGGAATGATGGTGGCGTGGCAGTCGGACTGAACGGGCGACCGGCTTCGGGGCCCAGGCACCGAGCCGATCCGCAGCGTCCCCAGCCGCCGCGCGGGGACTTGGCATCGTTGCCGGCGAGCGACTCGAGCAGAGTGGCCTCTTTCGCCGAGTCGTTTGCTGGAGCCGACCCGCGAGCCGACGCCGAGCGGCAGCGTGCACTGCGCCGGATGAAGGTTGTCGCGCTCGGCTTCCTGGTGGGTGCCACTGCGGTGTTTCTCGGCTGCCGGTGGGCGCAAGCCGACGGCATGACCGCAGCGTGGATCGGCTACGTGGGGGCCGCCGGCGAGGCCGGGATGGTCGGCGCACTCGCGGACTGGTTTGCGGTGACCGCGCTGTTCACCCACCCGCTGGGCATACCGATCCCGCACACCGCGATCATCAAGCGTAAGAAGGACCAACTCGGCGAGGGTCTGGGCACGTTCGTGCGGGAGAATTTCTTGTCGCCGGAGGTTGTCGGCACCAAGATTCGTGACGCACAGATCCCGAGCCGGTTGGGCAAATGGCTGTCGGAGCAGTCGCACGCCGAGCGGGTCGCCGCCGAATCGGCGACGGTCCTGCGAGTGTTGGTGGAATTGCTGCGCGACGAGGACGTCCAGCACGTGATCGACCGGATGATCGTGCGGCGCATCGCCGAACCACAGTGGGGGCCGCCAGTGGGGCGGATGCTGTCCACGTTGCTCGCCGAAAACCGCCAAGAAGCCTTGATCCAGTTGCTGGCCGACCGGGCGTTCCAGTGGTCGCTGAATGCCGGCGAGGTGATCCAACGTGTGATCGAGCGCGACTCACCGACGTGGTCGCCGCGATTCGTCGACCACCTCGTCGGTGATCGCATACATCGCGAGTTGATGGATTTCACCGACAAGGTTCGCCGCAATCCCGAACATGAGCTGCGCCGTTCGGCGACCAAGTTCTTGTTCGAGTTCGCCGACGACCTGCAGAACGACGACGCCACGATCGCGCGCGCCGAGGCAGTCAAAGAGCAGTTGATGTCACGTGATGAGGTCGCAGGCGCCGCCGGGACGGCGTGGAAAACGCTCAAGCGGTTGGTGCTCGAAGGCGTCGACGACCCGTCCAGTGCCTTGCGCACACGCATTGCTGGCGCGGTGATTCAGATCGGGGAATCGCTACGCGATGACGCGGAATTGCGCGAAAAGGTCGATAACTGGATCGTGCGCGGCGCCGAACATGTGGTCGCCCAATATGGGATCGAGATCACAGCGATCATCACCGACACCATCGAACGCTGGGATGCCGGGGAGGCCAGTCGGCGCATCGAATTGCATGTGGGCCGTGACCTGCAGTTTATCCGGATAAATGGAACCGTGGTGGGGTCGCTTGCCGGGCTGCTTATCTACGCGATAGCCCAGCTTGTGTTCTGAGGGTGCTAGCAAAAGTTCTTCGCCCCGCTAACGGTGCTTGCAAAAGTTAGCGCCTGTTAGCTAGCGTGAGCCCGTCCGTACCGACGAGCCGACGCGAGGAGTAACTGTGCCGCAAGATGAAAACCTTGCTGCAGTGGTCACCACCGCTGCGTCGGATATCGGCAGCTTCATCAAAGCGCAGCGCGAGGCGGCGCAGGTGTCGGTGCGGCAGTTGGCGGAAAAAGCCGGTGTCAGCAATCCGTATCTCAGCCAGATCGAGCGCGGATTGCGCAAACCTTCGGCCGGCGTGCTGAACCAGCTCGCCAAGGCATTGAGGGTCTCCGCCGAGGTGCTCTACGTCCAGGCCGGAATGCTCGAGCCGGGCCCGAAGAGCGAAGTCCGCGACGCGATCGTTGCCGACGCGAAGATCAGCGAAGGACAAAAGCAGGTCCTGCTGGACATGTACGCGTCCTTCGCGCAGCAAAACGCGGTTGCCCGGGAGGAGAACACCACTGCATAAACCCGGACGCCCGATTGCAAAGCCCTGAATTACACAACCCCCGACTCACGACAAGAATGACGAGAGGAATCACCATGGCGGATAACAACCCGTCGATCGACGACCTGAAGGCCCCGCTGCTTGCCGCGCTGGGCGCCGCCGACCTGGCCCTGGCCACGGTCAACGACCTGCTCATCGAGCTACGTGACCGCGCCGAGGAGACCCGCACTGACACCCGCAGCCGGGTCGAGGAGAGCCGTGCTCGACTGACGAAACTGCAGGAGGATCTGCCCGAGCAGTTGCGTGACCTGCGTGACAAGTTCACCGCCGACGAGCTGCGCATCGCCGCCGAGGGCTACGTGGAGGCCGCGACCTCGCGTTACAACGAGCTGGTCGAGCGCGGCGAAGCCGCCTTGGAGCGCCTGCGCAGCCAGTCCGGTCTGGACGACGTGTCGGAGCGTGCCGAGGGGTACGTCGACCAGGCGGTCGAGCTGACCCAGGAAGCGCTGGGCACCGTGGCTTCGCAGACCCGGGCGGTGGGCGAGCGCGCGGCCAAGCTGGTCGGCATCGAACTGCCCAAGAAGACCGACGCGGCTGCGAAGAAGGCCCAGAAGGCCGTGGGGAGCGCGGCCAAGAAGGCTCCGGCCAAGAAGGCTCCGGCCAAGAAGGCTCCGGCCAAGAAGGTCACCCAGAAGTAGTCGACGTTTCTGGCGGCACCCGCTTACGCTTAGCGGGTGGACTTGGTGAATATCGTCGTTTTTTACCTGAGAGTTGGCGTGCTGCTGATGACGCTTTACGCGTTTGTGCACGCGGCGATGCAGCGACCCGATGCCTACACGGCCGCCGACAAGCTGACCAAGCCGGTGTGGCTGGTGATTTTGGGTCTGGCTGTTCCGCTCGGTTGGCTTCTGCAGGTGATGGGAGCGGTGGCCGCGTCGTGCGCGGCTGGCGTCTACTGGGTCGACGTGCGGCCCAAACTCCTTGAGATCCAGGGTAAGTCGCGATAGCGCCATGCGATTCTGCATCCTCGCGGTGGCAGTGATCGGCGTGTTCGGCGTGGCTCCGGCGTCCGCCGATCCGGGTGCGGTGAGCGTCCGCCCCTACTCGCCGCCGTTCGTCGAGCACGTGCAGTGGGCGCATTGGAGCCAACTGTCCAGCCTTCGGGTGTATCCGACGACGTCGGGCCGCGCGGCCGCCAAACGACTCGGATCGCTGAGCCCGGAGGCCGGCGAAGCCTGGGCCGAGGTGCTCAGGTTGGCGCCGCAGGCCGATACTCCTGGTATGCGCGAACAATTCCGGTGCCATTGGGATTTTGCCGAGAATGTCCAGCCTGGCAAGGCCAGCTGGAACCTGGAGCCGTGGCGACCCGTCGTCGACGACGCGACGATGGTCACCACCGGCTGCAATCCCGGCGGCGGGCAGGAGTCGTTTTGATGGCATGGACACGCGATCAAGTCGCCGCCCTCGTCGATCACACCCTGCTCAAGCCCGAGGCCACCGCCGTGGAGGTTGCCGCGGTTGCGCAAGAGGCCGCGGCGCTGGGCGCCTACGCCGTCTGCGTCTCGCCGTCGATGGTGCCGCACGCGACCGTGGCCGGGCTTCCGATCGCCACGGTCGTGGGATTTCCGTCGGGCAAGCACATGCCCGAGATCAAGGCGGGGGAAGCGACGCTGGCCGTGACATTCGGCGCCAGCGAAGTCGACATGGTGATCGACGTCGGTGCCGCGGTCGCCGGCGACATCGACGCGGTGCGGTCGGAGATCGCCGCGGTGCGCGCGGCAGTACCCACCGCCGTGCTGAAGGTCATCGTCGAGTCGGCCGCGTTGCTGACTCTCGCCGATGAACAGACGCTGGTCGCCGTGTGCCGCGCCGCGCAGGACGCCGGCGCCGACTTCGTCAAGACCTCGACAGGTTTCCATCCTGCCGGCGGGGCGTCGGTGGCCGCCGTCGCGCTGATGGCCGATACCGTCGGCGGCCGGCTCGGAGTCAAAGCCAGCGGCGGCATTCGTACGGCAGCGGCTGCACTGGCGATGCTCGAGGCCGGCGCCACCCGGCTGGGGTTGTCCGGCACCCGCGCCGTGCTCGACGCGCTGGGCTGACGTGCCCGGCTCCTCCTCAGGCCGCGTGGCGGCCCGCATCGTCGCCGGGCGGGGCTGACTTGCCCGGCTCCTCCTCAGGCCGCGTGGCGGCCCGCATCGTCGCCGGGCGGGGCTGACTTGCCCGGCTCCTCCTCAGGCCGCGTGGCGGCCC
>NZ_JBYCLA010000167.1:0-6467 GCF_057473665.1 Mycobacterium sp. TH-M25 | reverse complement strand
TACCCATCCGGGAATGCCGTTCGAAGACAAGACTGTGTTCAACGAACGCCACCTCGATGAGCTGACTCACAAGGCGCAAGCCAGTGTCGACGGGATGCAGGCACGCTACGACCAACTCGCCTGCCAGGTCGTCGAGGGTGACCACAGCGCGGCGACAGGCAACGAGCTCGCCGCACTCGGGCCGCGACTGCAAGCCGCCAAACACTCTCTCGACGAATTCCACGGCGCCCAAAACGCCATGAAAGCACCGCCTGGAACTCCGAAACGCTATCTGGGTTACATCGACGACAAAGGGCACGCCGCGGTGTCCATCGGCAACCCCGACACCGCCACCCGCAACGGCATCCTGGTCCCGGGCACCGGCGACGACTTGACCAACATGAGCGACAACACCACGCGGGCATCGCGGATGTATCAGGCGGCGATGGACGCAAACCACGACCTCCGCCCCGGGGACGTGTCGGTGACAGCGTGGCTGGGATATGACCGTCCGATGTCGGTGCTCGGGCAGGCGCCGTGGCCCAGTTACGCCGAACACGGTGCTGGGGCGCTGGATTCGTTCGAAAACGGGATGCGTGCCTCCCACATCGGGGCACCGTCCATCGACACCGTCGTCGGGCACAGTTACGGCACCACGTTGGTCGGCGCCGCAGCCTCCGACGGGCATCACCTCGCGGCGAACAACATCGTCGCGGTCGCCAGTCCCGGCATGTTGGTGGACCACGCCGGCGACCTCAGCATTAATCCAGGCGGCACGGTATATGCCATGACCGACCCGCACGACCCGATCGGACCGGCCAACCTAGTCACCCAATTCACCCTCGGACCCGATCCGACAAGGACTGATTTCGGGGCACATGACCTTTACGCGGGAACTAATTTGGGCAGCGGTCCAGGCAAAGAGTTGCCCAGCCTGGAAGCCCATAGCGGCTACTGGAACCCAAATACTCCAGCTTTGGATAACCTAGGCGCGGTAATCGCGGGAACGCCAGCACCGTATCCGGCGACAGGATAGAAACCGTGCCCGATGGACTCACACGTGTTACACGTCAAGCCTCACGCCTGGTGGTCTTCGCGGCAGCAGTCGGGCTACTGGCCGTCGCCTGTCACGACAGTCAACCGCTCGGCCCACCGATTCCCACTGGCGCGACGATCCTCGGAGGACCACCTATGACATCCGCTCCACCGCCTCCGCCCGGGTGGAAGCAGCAGCCGGTCATCCCTACCAGCCAGCAGCAAGCCCAAGACACCGTGCTCGGCTACCTTAAAAAGACACTGAGTGCATTGCCTCCCGGGACAGTCATCGACGCCTCCCGCTACGGCAGCCCGGGAACCACGGCGCCGTGCAGCGATGCTCCCCTCAACACCAACCCACCGGAAGAATTTTCAACTATCGGCGAACTCAAACCGCCCGGCAGCGACTTCAACAAGATCATTAGCGTTGTAGGCGAAATCTGGAAAAGCTGGGGCTGGTGGGTGTTTGAGCGTGACGATTTCCGCCAACCCAACCGATTCGGCTACGCACCTGACGGCTTCATTCTCCAGATCAAAGTGTCAAGCCCGCCCGGCTACCCGCCGACGATTATCGCAAGCTCCCCATGCTTCCCGCACGACATCGCGCGCGACGATCTCCCGTTTCCCACCACCATCACCTCGTAGCATCACTTGCCGCGGATCAACGACCAGCCTGGAGCCAAGGGCCGCGCCGCTGGTCGGTCACTGTCCGCGCGACCGCTGGGCGCCTCGATTAGGCTGACGGCGAGCATTCGTCGGCATCAAAGGAGACACACGTGACGGTCCGGGTAGGCATCAACGGCTTCGGTCGTATCGGGCGCAACTTCTACCGGGCCCTGCTGGCGCAGCAGGCCGCGGGCGCCGACACCGACATCGAGGTGGTGGCGGCCAACGACCTCACCGACAACGCCAGCCTGGCGCATCTGCTGAAGTTCGACTCGATCCTGGGCCGGCTGCCCTACGACGTCAGCCTCGAGGGCGAGGACACCATCGTCGTCGGCGACCACAAGATCAAGGCGCTGGAGGTCAAAGAGGGACCGGCGGCGCTGCCGTGGGGCGACCTGGGCGTCGACGTCGTCGTCGAGTCCACCGGTATCTTCACCAATGCCGCAAAAGCCAAGGGCCACTTGGATGCCGGCGCCAAGAAGGTGATCATCTCCGCGCCCGCCACCGACGAAGACATCACCATCGTGCTCGGCGTCAACGACGACAAGTACGACGGCAGCCAGAACATCATCTCCAACGCCTCGTGCACCACGAACTGCCTCGGGCCGATCGCCAAGGTGCTCAACGACGAGTTCGGCATCGTCAAGGGCCTGATGACCACCATCCACGCCTACACCCAGGACCAGAACCTGCAGGATGGTCCGCACAAGGACCTGCGCCGGGCGCGGGCCGCCGCGCTGAACATCGTGCCGACCTCGACCGGCGCCGCCAAGGCGATCGGCCTGGTGCTGCCCGAACTCAAGGGCAAGCTGGACGGCTACGCGCTGCGGGTGCCGATCCCCACCGGCTCGGTTACCGACCTCACTGCGGAGTTGAAGAAATCCGCGACCGCCGACGAGATCAACGCCGCGATGAAGGCCGCCGCCGACGGCCCGATGAAGGGCATCCTCAAGTATTACGACGCCCCGATCGTCTCCAGCGACATCGTCACCGACCCGCACAGCTCGATCTTCGACTCCGGCCTGACCAAGGTGATCGACAACCAGGCCAAGGTGGTGTCCTGGTACGACAACGAATGGGGCTACTCCAACCGCCTGGTCGACCTGGTCGCACTGGTCGGCAAGTCGCTGTAGACCATGAGCATCCCGAACCTGGACGACCTTCTCGCGCAGGGGATTTCGGGTCGCGGCGTCCTTGTTCGCTCCGACTTGAACGTGCCGCTGCACGACGGCGTGATCACCGACCCTGGTCGGATCGCCGCGTCGGTGCCGACGATCAGGGCGCTGGCCGATGCCGGCGCCAACGTGGTGGTGACGGCGCATCTGGGCAGGCCCAAGGGGGAGCCCGATCCGTCGCTGTCGCTGGCGCCGGTCGCCGCGAAACTCGGTGAGCTGCTGGGTCGCGACGTGCAGTTGGCCGACGACGTCGTGGGCGCCGACGCCAAAGCTCGCGCCGGCCAGCTGGCCGATGGGGATGTCCTGCTGGTGGAGAACATTCGATTCGACCCGCGGGAAACCAGCAAGGACGACGCGGAGCGGCTGGCGTTGGCGCGTGAGCTGGCCGACTTGGTCGGCTCCACGGGGGCTTTCGTCTCCGACGGTTTCGGCGTGGTACACCGCAAGCAGGCTTCCGTCTACGACGTCGCGACGCTGCTGCCGCATTATGCCGGCACGCTGGTCGCCGAAGAGGTCGCGGTGCTCGAGCGGCTGACCGGTTCGACGAAGCGGCCGTACGCGGTAATCCTCGGCGGCTCCAAGGTCTCCGACAAGCTCGGCGTGATCGAGCAGTTGGCCACCAAAGCCGACAGCATCGTGATCGGCGGCGGCATGTGCTACACATTCCTGGCCGCGATGGGACTTCCGGTGGGGACGTCGCTGCTGCAGACCGAGATGATCGACACCTGCAAGCGATTGCTCGACACGTACGCCGACGTCATCCGGCTGCCGGTCGACATCGTGGTGGCCGACAAATTCGCAGCCGACTCGCCGTCGAAAGTTGTTGCGGCCGATGCGATTCCGGAAGACATGATGGGTCTGGACATCGGACCGGGGACGGTGATCCGGTTCACCAAGCTGCTGGGCAACGCCGAGACCATCTTCTGGAACGGCCCGATGGGGGTCTTCGAATTCCCGGCCTTCGCCGCGGGCACCAAAGGCGTGGCCGAAGTGATCGCTGCCGCGACGGCCAAAGGCGCGTTCAGCGTGGTCGGCGGCGGGGATTCCGCAGCCGCGGTGCGGGCGCTGGGCCTACCCGAGGACGGCTTCTCGCACATTTCCACCGGCGGCGGGGCGTCGCTGGAACACCTTGAGGGCAAGACGCTGCCCGGTCTCGAAGTGTTGAACACTTAGATGCCATTACGCACCGAGATCGACGTTATGGCGGCAAAATTCAAGGGCAGGCGTGCCAAACGTCGATCTCGACGCGGGGAAGGCAACTCCCGGCCCCACCGAACTGTCGAGCGAGACCACTAACCGAAGGACGACGATGAGTCGCAAGCCGCTGATTGCCGGCAACTGGAAGATGAACCTCAACCACTTCGAGGCCATCGCACTGGTGCAGAAGATCGCTTTCTCGTTGCCGGACAAGTACTTCGACAAGGTCGACGTCGCGGTCATTCCGCCGTTCACCGATCTGCGTAGCGTGCAGACCCTGGTCGATGGTGACAAGCTGCGGCTCACCTACGGCGCGCAAGACATCTCGCAGCACGACTCCGGCGCCTACACCGGCGAGATCAGCGGGGCGTTCCTGGCCAAGCTGGGTTGCAGCTATGCCGTGGTCGGGCACTCCGAGCGGCGTACCTATCACCACGAGGACGACGCGCTGGTGGCCGCCAAAGCCAAGGCGGCGCTCAAACACGAGCTGACACCGATCGTCTGCATCGGCGAGCACCTGGAGGTGCGTGAGGCCGGCGATCATGTCAGCCACTGCCGGGAGCAGTTGCGCGGGTCGCTGGCCGGGCTGTCCGCCGAGCAGATCGACAAGGTTGTCATCGCCTACGAGCCGGTGTGGGCGATCGGGACCGGGCGGGTGGCCAGCGCGGCCGACGCCCAGGAGGTCTGCAGGGCGGTGCGTGAAGAGCTGGGCGTGCTGGCGTCCCCGAAAATTGCCGACGCCGTGCGGGTGCTCTACGGCGGCTCGGTGAATGCCAAGAACATCGGCGAGCTCGTCGCCCAGGATGACGTCGACGGTGCCTTGGTCGGCGGGGCGTCGCTGGACGGCGAACAGTTCGCGACGCTGACGGCCATCGCGGCCGGGGGTCCACAGCCCTAACTGGCGGGCCTCGGCCGATGAAGCCGGCTCGATTTCCGATGTAAGGGCTCGCGCAGTAATTAATTAGGTTTTCTAGTTTGGTGTGTGCACACTTGTGGTATGACGCTGCCTGCTGTGGATTCCGATTCGACCGCCGCTCGTTTGTCGTTGATCCGCCCGCATCTGGACGAGCGGGCGTGGCGGTTGTTGCTCGGCGCGGAGGCCAGGGTGCTGGGCCGAGGGGGAATCAAGCTGGTCGCGGCGGCTGCCGCGGTGCATCCGGATACCGTGGCGGCCGGTGTGCGCGAACTCGATGGCGACGAACCGATTCCGGGGCGGGTGCGACGACCAGGCGCGGGGCGCCCGCCGTTGGCGGTGACCGACCCCGATCTGGTGGCCGCGCTGGAAGCCCTGGTGGACCCGGTCTCGCGTGGTGATCCGGAGTCGCCGTTGCGGTGGACGACCAAGTCAACGGCGAAGCTGGCCGCCGAGCTGACCGCCGCCGGGCATCGGGCGTCGCCGCGCACCGTGGCCAAGTTGCTCAAAGCCGCTGGTTACAGCCTGCAGGCGAACTCGAAAACCCTCGAAGGCGCCCAGCATCCGGATCGTGATGCCCAGTTCGGCTATCTCAACACCCACGTGCAACGATTCCAGACCAACGGCGACCCGGTGATCAGCGTGGACACAAAGAAGAAGGAACTCGTCGGCAACTACAAAGCTGCCGGCCGCGAATGGGAGCCCGCAGGATCACCGCGCCCGGTGAAGGTGCATGACTTCGCCGACAAGGCGCTGGGCAAGGTGGCGCCCTACGGGGTCTACGACATCGCCGCCAATACCGGCTGGGTCAATGTCGGCACCGACGCCGACACCGGCGCGTTCGCGGTGGAATCGATCCGCCGCTGGTGGACCACGATGGGCGCCGGCAGCTATCCGGGATCGGGCAAGCTGCTGATCACCGCGGACTCCGGTGGCTCCAATGGATCGCGGCTGCGGCTGTGGAAAACCGAACTCGCCGCCTTTGCCACCGAAGCCGGCCTGGACATCACGGTCTGCCACCTGCCGCCAGGCACCTCCAAATGGAACAAAATCGAACACCGGCTGTTCTCCGCGATCAGCCGCAACTGGCGCGCACGCCCTCTGGAATCCCACGAAGTCGTGATCGAAACTCTCAGGGCAACAACCACATCCACCGGCCTGACCGTGAACGCGGTGCTCGACACCACCACCTACGCCCGCGGCATCAAGATCACCGACAAGCAGATCGCCGCCCTGCAAGCCACCCAACTGCACCGTCACGAGTTCCACGGCGACTGGAATTACACGCTCACCGCCAGCCACACCGCGACACGCCCAACAGAACCCACTTAATTACTGCGCGAGCCCTAAGGGGACCCCCGCACCCCGAAGGCCACGTCGGTCCAGATCCGCGCGGCGCCGGCCGCGGTCAGGGCATCGACCTGGCCGTTGCGGGCTTTGATCGCTCGTCGACACCCGCCCGTAACCCAGTAACTCAGCCAACCCGCCCAGATGATCTACCC